>JBBITY010000373.1:0-3836 GCA_037440565.1 Desulfurellales bacterium | reverse complement strand
CGCGGACTTGGTGGCGCTGTGCCAGTTCCTGCCCGGCCCTGCGAGCAGTCAGGTCGGCATCGCGCTCGGACTGCATCGGGCAGGCATTCCCGGCGCCCTCGTGGCTTGGCTCGCGTTCACTGTGCCCTCGGCATTCGTGCTCGCGGCATTTGCCTTCAGCCTGGCGGCACACCCCGACTGGGCATCGGCGGGCTGGGTGCACGGGCTCAAGCTCGCGGCCGTGGCCGTTGTCGCCCAGGCCGTCTGGAGCATGGGGCGGACCCTCTGCCCGGACCGCGGGCGTGCGACGCTGGCAGTCGGGATCGCAGGCCTCGTTCTCGCCGTGCCGGGTGCCGCAGTCCAGTTGCTGGCGATTGTCGCGGGCGGCCTGATAGGTTGGCGCTGGCTCTCACCGTCGGCCGATGAACCTCATCTGCCGTTGCGTTTCCCCGTGTCGCGGCGCACCGGCGCGGTCCTGCTCGCGATGTTCTTTCTACTGCTACTCGGCCTGCCGCTCCTGGCGGCGGCGTCGGCAGAACCGTCGCTGAGGGTGCTGGCGGCCTTCTATCGGGTGGGATCGCTCGTGTTCGGTGGTGGTCACGTGGTATTGCCTCTGCTGCGCGCTGAGGTCGTGCCCGCGGGCTGGGTGAGCGATGCTGACTTCCTTGCCGGCTACGGCGCTGCGCAAGCGGTACCGGGGCCGCTGTTCACCTTTGCCGCTTATCTCGGGGTGATGATCAATGGACCACTTGGCGGCTGGCTCGGCGGGGTGCTCTCCCTGATCGCGATCTTTCTCCCCGCATTCCTGCTGATCGTCGGAATCGTGCCGTTCTGGGAGCAGTTGCGCACGTACAAACCCGTTGCAGCGGTGTTCAGCGGCGTGAATGCCGCGGTCGTTGGTCTGCTGGCCGCCGCGCTTTACGATCCGATCTGGAGCGGCACCGTCCGCGGCCACGCCGATGTCGTCCTCGTGCTAGGGGCGTTCGCGGCGCTCCTGTACTGGAGGGCGCCACCGCTCCTCGTGGTCGTTGCCTCGGCACTGGGTGGCACGATTCAGGCTGCGACGGCGATATGGCCGCCTTATTCGTGGGCCTGATCTGGTCCGTCTGCGGGTTGTTGATGCGTCCCGGATCTAAGGCTGCATGTGGCCGGCACAACAGGAAGGTCTCTATCATACGAACAGGCGTGGCACACAGACACCGGCCATGAGCCCCCGGTCCCACGGGCGGCTCCAACCCCTTGGCACGATCATTTCCCGTGCCTCGGAAATCAGGCTAACCTGTCCCGTTACGGATAGCGGCGACCGACACCATCAGGAGGCAGCCATCAATGTCGAAGCCAGTGACCACCTCGTTGTACATCGGGGGCCAGGAACGACGGACCGCGGACACGATGGCGATTGCCGATCCCGCCAAGCCGGGCGTCGTGGTCGGCCATGCCGCCGCCGCCACCGCGCGGGATGCGAGCGATGCCGTCGCCGCGGCGAAGGCCGCCTACCCGGCCTGGGCCGCCCTGTCGCCCCAGCAGCGCGCCGGGAAGATGCTGGCTGCGCTCGCCGGGCTGGCCGAGAACCGCGATGAGGACGCCGCCATCCTCTCGCAGGAGAACGGCAAGGTCCGCATGGAGGCCTGGGTCGACTCGCTGGTGCTGGAGCTGCGCTGGAAGCTGGCGCTGAGCCTCGCCGACGAGGTCAGCGCGTCGAAGGTGCTCGACCCCATTCCCGGCGCCATTCCGGTGCGCACCACGGTGAGCTACCAGCCGCTGGGCGTGGTCACCATCATCGTGCCCTTCAACTGGCCGATCGCCATCCTCGGCGCCGCGCTGCCGCAGGCGCTGCTGGCCGGCAATACCGTGATCGTGAAGCCGCCCCTGACGGCCCCCCTCGCTACGACGCGCGTTGTGGAGCGCATCGCCAGGCAGCTGCCGCCCGGCGTGCTCAACGTCGTCACCGGCCCGGACGCCAACATGAGCGCGCTGGTCCGCAACCCCGACGTGGCCAAGGTCTGCTTCACCGGCTCGGTCAACGGCGGCAGGAAGATCATGGAGCTCGCCGCGGGCAGCCTCACCCGCGTCACGCTCGAGCTCGGCGGCAACGACGCGGCCATCATCCTGAAGGACGCGATCCTCGACGACACGCACTTCGACCGCCTGTACGCGGCCATCTACGACACCACCGGCCAGATCTGCATGAACGCCAAGCGCCTGTTCGTGCACAAGTCGCGCGTCGACGAGGTAGTCAAGGGCCTGGCCGCGCGCCTCACGAAGGTCAAGCTCGGCTATGGCCTCGACAAGGACACGACGATGGGCCCGCTGCACTCACCGGCGCAGAAGGCCTTCGTCGACAGCCTGATCAGGGAAGCGAGGGACTCCGGCGCCCAGGTGCTGGAATTCGGCGAGCTGCCGGGCGGCGACATGAAGGGCGGCAACTTCGTGCGCCCCTCAATCGTCGTCAATCCGAGCCCGAAGCTGCGCGTCGTGACGGAGGAGCAATTCGGCCCGGTGATTCCCGTGATCCCCTTCGAGACCGAAGAGGAAGCCATCCGGATGGCGAACGACAACTGGGCCGGCCTCGCCGGCTCGGTCTGGACCGCCGATCCGAAGGCGGCCGATCGCGTCGCGAGCCAGCTGGTCTGCGGCTACGTCTGGGTCAACGACCACGGCGCCACGCGCCTCGACCTGCGCGCGCCCTTCGGCGGCATGAAGGCGTCGGGCATGGGCCGCGAGCAGGGCATCGAGGGCATCCGTGCGTTCCAGGACACGCGCTCCATCGCCCATCTCGACGCCGCCGCGCTCGCCGCCATGGCGCACTAGCCAGCGGGCGCGACCAGGTACGCGCTCGCATTGGCACCCGACAGGGTGCGCCTCAAAGGCGCAGCCGCTCACCGTAGCCGGTCAGTTCCAGATACCCCTGACCGATCGGAGCCGCGCTCGCGAGCGCGCGCACGGCGCCCTCCCAATACACGATGCCGACGCTCGCGCGCGCATCCAGCTCCTGGTCGTCCATCAGCGGCTCGAGTCGGATTGCCAGTGGACCAACACGCACCGCGAACGCCACCGGGTAGGCAATCCCGGTACGTGGCGATCGCCAGCGCCGCAGCACGTCGAAGTGGACTTCGGACGGAGGCAGCACCCGCGTGCGGCCCTTGGCGTCGCGCAGCGTTCCACCCGCCCAGAGCGCGTCACCCCGCTGGTCGCGGATTCTGAACGCCATCAGCGCACCGCCGTCGTCGAGATTGATCCCGATCCAATCCCAGCCACTGGCCTCCGGCGCCAGAATCTCGCTCGACCATTCGTGATCGAGCCAGGCGGTGCCCTCGACCGGGAGCGCGCGCTCGTCGAGCACGATGTGCCCGGAGACCGCGAGATGCGGGAGGCTGTAGTAGTAGCTCGCCTGCGTCGCCTCGGGCCCCTTGCGGCTGACGCCGGACTCTCCGTGAAGCAGCGGGGCCTGGGTCACCCTGAATTCGAGCGCCAACGCGAAACCGCGTGCAGCGATCCGCGCGCGGCACGTGTCGCCATGCAAATCCAGGGACCAGTCGTCGATGTGCACCGCCATGTTGTCCGCAGCGGCATCCGCGAGATCGAAGCCGCTGCGCGCCGCACGCTGATCGTGAAACAGACGGCCCCGTCGCGGGTCGGCGAGCGCCACGTGAGCAAACAGCAACTGCCTGGGCGCGAAGGCGCTTTGCACGGACTCGGCTACACCGGGACGACTGCGGAAGAAGGTCAGCTGGCAGCCTACCTCGTGCCCGTCGGGCACCCGCAGCCAGCCCGTCACGTACCACCACTCGGTGCGGAATGCCGCGTGGCTGCCGTGATCACGCGGAAACACGAGGCCCGCGCCCGTCTTGACTCGC
>JBBITY010000372.1:0-3837 GCA_037440565.1 Desulfurellales bacterium | reverse complement strand
GCGGAACGCGTCCGCGGCGCGCCGTCGGCCAACGCTGGCCGCAAGTCGACATCGAGAAGGTCGTCAGCGGCCGTGTGTTGTACAGCCGCGATGTGGTCGTACCGGGCATGCTGTACGGGAGTGTGGTGCACCCTGCCCGCGTGCAGGCGCGCCTCGTGGCAGTCGATCAGGCCGCGGCCATGTCGGTTCCAGGAGTCGTCAAGGTCGTGGTGGACACCGATCGCAGCTTGGTCGGTGTCATCGCCGACAACCCCTTTGTCTTGCCCAAGGCGCGCGCAGCCCTTGCCCCGCAATGGGGCGGCGGGCTGCCGCTGGATCAGGCGACGCTTGACGAGCAGCTCGACGTCAATCGCGCGGCGGCACAGGATGCCTTTCAGCATACCGCAGTCAGCCACGGCGATATCACTGAAGGCGCCCGGATCGCGATCAAGACGCTCGGCGCGCGTTACCGATCGCCCATGTATGCGCACGGCGCCATGGAGCCACGGGCGGCGGTGGCATCCGTGACCGAGGACCGGGTTGAGGTATGGACGGGATCGCAGGATCCTTGGCTGGTGCAATCGGTCATCGCCAAGCTCTTGAAACGATCAAGAGATGCCGTGCGGCTGCACAACCAGCGGCTGGGGGGCGCCTTCGGGGGACGAACATTGTGTCAGGCAGCCGTCGAAGCTGCGTGGCTCTCCAACGCGGTGCAACGCCCGGTACGAGTCGAATGGAGCCGGGAGGAGGAGTTCCGCCATAATCACGTGCTGCCGCAGTTCAGCCACCGCATCCGCGCCGGGTTCGATGCCAAGGGGCGGGTCTCCTTTTGGACCCACGATTTTGTTTCGTGTCCGATCATGTTCGGCTCACCGCTCATTCCCAGGTATCTCCAGTGGGCGCTCGACTCCTTCGCAACGGATGAGGGCACGATGCGAAACGCCGTGCCGCCGTACGCGCTCCCGAACCATCGCCTCCGCTTCTCAGCGCGGAGAACTGCGATCGCGACGGGCGCCTGGCGCGGTCTCGGAGCCGCCCCGAACACCTTTGCAAACGAATCTGCGATGGACGAGCTGGCCCATCTCGCGCGACAGGACCCGCTGGAGTGGCGGCTTCAGCACGTGCCCGCGGACCAGCCGCGGCTGAAGCGGGTGCTGCAGAAGGTTGCGGAGATGTCGCGCTGGGGATCGACCCTGCCGAAAGGGCTCGGACGTGGGATTGCGTGCGCGATCTACAAGCAGCGGTCCTACGTGGCGACGGTGGTCGAGGTTGAAGTCGATGCGTCTGCACGTCGCGTCCACGTGCGGCGCGTGTACTGCGCCCACGACTGCGGCCTCGTCGTCAGTCCCGATCAAGTCGCAGCCCAGATCGAAGGCAATGTGGCGTGGGGGTGCAGCATGAGCCTCCTCGAAGGAGCGAAGCTGAAGGGAGGGCAGTTGACGGCGTCGAACTACCACGACTACCCGGTTCTTCGACACGCCGACATGCCCGAAGTCGAGATTGCCCTGATCGAAAGCAGCGACCCGCCATCGGGCGCGGGCGAAATCGCCCTGGTGCCGATGCCCGCTGCGATCGCGAACGCGGTCTACGCTGCAACCGGCGCGCGCCTGCGGGACCTGCCGTTGGCACTCTGAAACGGAGCTCCAAATGCTCGGCGCTCGTGAAAAAATCCTCCGGGGTGGGCAATGCTCCACCTCTCAAGAGAACGGGGCCGGTGCAACGGGGCTCCAGTCTTGAGGAACGCAGTGGCGTCGGCGCTGACCGGCGTCATCGTCATCCCTTGCGAGTCTGTGCGCCCCGTTTGTGGGAAACGTCGACGTCGCGCAGCTCGTCATCCGCACCACACGCCTGCTGCGCGCAGGCGTGCGCGCCCCTGCGGGCGAGAAAGGGCCGTCATGAAAGTTCCGGCTGGTCACCGCGCAAGCGACGTGGACCGACTATCCGAACTTCGAGAACGGCGAGTTCGAGTTCGAGCACAATCCGGTGCTCGATCAGAAGTTCATCAGCGATGCGCGCAGCACAATTCGCTTCGGCATGGGTGTGGAGTACGCCGCGGCCGACTGGCTGTGGTTGCGCTCCGGCTTTTCGCGCGAGGAGTGGATGATGGAGCCATCCGCCTTGAGCCCGCTCCTCTACGACGCCACGGATACCATGCTCGGCATCGGCGTCGCCCACGGCCGCTGGACGATCGACGCCAACGTCGGCTACGGCTTCATGGAAGACCGGCTGGTGACGCCTGCGGAGCAGCCGTTTTTTCCCGGTCGCTACCAGCTCGAAAGCACCGGGTTCACCATCGGAGCGACGTGTAGGTTAGACGACAAGGGGACGTAGTTTCATTGATCCGCGATGCAGGTGAAAATGGAACTACGAGTCTGTGAAAAATCGCCTGGGGCGGAGCATTGCTCCGCCCCTCAAGAACGGTGCCGGCACGCGGCAGCTCCAGTCTTGAGGGCGGGAGCACTGCTCCCGTCCCTGGCCTCGGTGCTCGGGGCGATCGTGTCACAAACTCTACGTCCCCCTTCCGTCAGCCCAACATCAACTCGGGCGAATCGGGGTTGAGCCAGCACTTGGGATCGGAGGCGGTGACGTCTCCGCAGTACGTCTGTGCCGTCGAGCGGCAACCGAAGCAGACGTCGCTGTGCTGACAGGTGCCGCACGGGCCCTGGACCTTGAAGTCGTAGAGGAGCGCGCGCTTGTGGCGCTGAAAGATGTCGGTGAGGCGCTCGCTGAAGACGTTCCCGTACCGCGTCTCGCGAAAGAAGGCGCACGGCATCACGTAGCCCTCGAAGGTCACGAACAGTGTCGTCTTGCAGAAGAACTTCGAACACTCCATGGTGCCGATCCGGAGCCACTCGCGTCCCCGCAGCTTGGCGCGGTGCTCGGCCACGCGCTGGAGGTCCGACTTCGCCGGTTCCAGATGCTTGTTGCTATCGCCGAAGCCATAGGGCTTGAACGGCAGCAGATTGATCCACCCCACGCCGCGCTCGTGAAACCAGTCGAGGGTCTTCTCGGCCGTCTTGACCGACTCGCTGGTGAGGCAGAGGCACGCCACGACGCCCGAGTTCGGGAACCCGGCGTCCAGAAGATTCTGGTAGCCCTGCACCTTGAGTGGCAGCGTGTCCGCGCGGTGGTGAATTTTCGCGTACACCTCGGGGTCGATGGTGTCGATGTGAATCCCCACCATATGGAGGCAGCCGCGCCGGTGCAGGTCGACCAGCATCCGTGCCTTTTGTTTGGAGATGATCGCGCTCGTCACGGCGAAGGCGTGTATCTTCCGCTCGCCGATCCACTCCATGATTTCCTGGAAATCCGGGTGGAGCAGCGGATCCCCGCCCGGCAACGTCACGTGGCGCACGCCGAGGCTGCAGGCATCGGCGATCACTTCCTTGATTCTCTCCGTCGGCATGTGCGACCGGTTGGTCACCACGGACGACGCGAAACAGTACGAGCAGGAGCCACCGCACGCGTCGGTGATCTCCAGGTTCAAGACCAGCGGCCTCAGCTTCGCCGCCGCCCGCCTGATGGCCTCGGAAGTCTGGAGCTCGAGGAATGGGTCCATGCGTGTCCTCCCTTCGCCAACCTGCCGCCTCAGGCTACCAAGGCCCTCGTCGCGATGTCCAGGGCGCTTTCGCCGCGCGAATCAGGGAATGTCGATGTGAAAGAATCCCCGGGGTGGACCGCCCCGTCCCTCAAGAATGGTGCCGGCCGAAATGCGGGTATCAAACCTGCCCCGACGCGGCCGCAGCCGCCCTTCCGCCGGTGTTCTGGTTTTCCCGCCCGGGCAGCGACGTCAGAAGGCCATCTCACGCACGCCAGGGGCGACACGCAGCGGCGCGGCGGTCACCTGTCGAACGTCGT
>JBBITY010000371.1:250-3860 GCA_037440565.1 Desulfurellales bacterium | reverse complement strand
GGCGCGTCTGGACGTGCCACCAGGACGAGGGTCGTCTGTCCCGCGTCGCGCAAGGCGGCATTTGAGGCGGCATAGAGCGATTGCTGCGCCTTGAGGCCCGACAGCGGACCGAGACACGACGTGCCGCCCATGTTGGTCTCGAGGAACGTCGACCAGGCTGCAGGCAACTCGAGCAGGCGTAAGGTGTGTCCCGTCGGCGCCGTGTCGAACACTACATGGTCGAAAGCACGCGTGGCATCCGCGTCGCCGAGCAGCTTCGAGAACTCGTCGAACGCGGCGATCTCGACGGTGCAGGCGCCCGACAGTTGCTCCTCGATGCTCGCCACCGCGGCAGCGGGCAACACGCCGCGGTACGGTCCGACGACGCGCTCGCGGTACGTGCGCACGGCGTCTTCAGGGTCGATGTTCAGCGCGGAGAGGCCCGGCACGCCCGGCACCGCCTTCGGCGACGCATCGAGCGTCACGCCGAGGACCTCATCAAGGTTCGAGGCCGGGTCGGTGCTCACGAGCAACACGCTTCTCCCGGCGTCCGCCAGGCCAATGGCCGTCGCACATGCTGCGGACGTTTTGCCGACGCCGCCTTTGCCGGTGAAGAACAGAATACGGGTCGGGTTCTCGACGAGAGCAGACATGATCGGCTCCTCAGCAGCAGCTACCGCTCTTTAGCGCCGACCGCTCGCCGCTCAGTCTGACTCGTCGCCGGTTCGCAACAGCCGCTGGACGTCGACTTCAGCACGACGGGAGCGGAACTCTCCGTCGCCTCGCGTCTCAGATATCGATCCGCAAGGTCCAGAAGGGTCTTGGCGGGTGCCTCCTTGACGTTCTGCGCGGTGGTAACGGCGCGCCACATGTCCTCACGCGACACGCCGAGCTTCCGCGCCTGGTCATAGTGGAACTTGAAGCACGACTCGCAGTTGGAGGCGATCGCGGCACCGATTGCGACCAGCTCCCGAACGGCTTCGGTGAACAGGCTCGGGGCGGGTCCGCCGATCCCGGCCCATGCGGCCAGCTCCGCGCGCGACGGAAACACGCCACTGCTCTTCATCTCGTCGTTCACTTTCACGAGGGGTAGGCCCGCCTCACCCTTCGTTTCGAGGGCGGAGCGCACGGCCGGATCCTCGGCGAACGCCGCCGGCTGCTGAGCCAGGTTGAAGCGCTCAACGGACACGCCCTGGGTTTTCAGCCAGTCGAGATCGGCGGCGAAACGGGCGAGCCGAGGATCAACCGACGGCCCACACACACCCGTGGTGCAACACATGGCAGGGTCGAACACGCGAACAGCGGTCATAGTTCAAATCCTTTCGTCGATGGAGAGCGGAGAGACTCACATGGCCTCCAGCAGGGCTTTTAGCCGCTTCAGCTTGAACGGGACGATGCAGTAGGAGACTCGTGGCCCGCTTTCGTTGGCCTGGACCAGGCCAACGCTTCTCAGAATGCGGAGATGCTCGGACACGGTCGACTGCGCCAATGGCAGTTCATCGACGATGTGGCTGCACATCTTGGCTTCCTTGCGGGCCAGCATGCGCAGAATCCGAACGCGTACGGGATGCCCGATCGCCTTCGCGAAGGCCGCGAGTTCCTGGTCCGCGGCCTCGCCGTCGACAGCATCCGCTGCCAAATCAACCGCTTGGGGGGTTTCGGGCGGGCAGCAGTCCGACGGGGCACTCATATCGTTAATCGTCGATTGACGATAACACATACCTGATGAAAAGGCAAGGGAACGAATCAGTTCATCTAAGGTATCGTCGATCTCGGCGGACCGGGGTCCGGTCCTGAGGCCGAACTTGGAGGGAGCGTACGAGATAGAAGCGCCAATCAGGGGGTGTTGCCAATGTCCACGCCGGTAGAGAGACAGGGTTTGCTATTCCTGTGCGTAGCCAACTCCGCGCGCAGTCAAATGGCCGAAGGGCTCGCCCGCGCGATGGCTCCGGCCGGTGTCGACGTCTACAGTGCTGGCTCGGCGCCCAGCTACGTACATCCCATGGCCCGGCGCGTGATGGAGGAGCTCGGCATGGACATCTCGTCCCACCGGTCGAAATCGGTTGACGAGATCGATCGGAATCGCGTGGGAACGGTCGTGACCCTGTGCGCCGAAGAGGTGTGCCCCGTCTTCGTCGGGGACGTGCGGCGGCTGTACTGGCCTCTCGAGGATCCAGCCGCTTCGATCGGCTCGGACGAGGAGCGCATGGCCGTCTTCCGGCGCGTGCGCGACGAGATTCGCTCCCGGCTCGAATCCTACTTTCGGGGTGAGGAGGCTCCGCCTTCTGCGAGCTCTCGCTGAGGAGCGGAGCCTGACAACAGTTGCCCCGAAGGATCCGGCCCCGTTCGGAGACGAGCATGTCCCGGCAATCCCGGTGACCCGGACCCGGTCCTGTTCGGCGGCGAGCTCTTGCCCGAGGCATTGTCGGTCCGAAGAGTCTCCCGCCGCGAACGCTGGGCCTGCGCCCTCGATAAGACGCGCTTCCGCATCTCTGCTATTATCCGGGACGCGGAACGAGCGATTTGGCGGGCGCCGTACCGCTCGAGGCCACAGCTCACCGCCAGCGGAGCAAACGGCGATGCCGAATCCCCAGTTCACGAAGCCCTGGCACGGCGTACCGCGCGAAGAGATTCACTGGAATCCCACCATCATCGAGGACGTCTGCATCGGCTGCGGGACGTGCGTCACCGGCTGCAGCCGTTTGGTGTACCGATTCGATTTCGAGCGAAAGAAGCCGGTCGTCGCCGATCCTCTGAACTGCATGGTCGGCTGCACCACCTGCGCCAACACCTGCCCGGTGCACGCCATCGAGTTCCCTCCCATCGAGACGGTGCTGGCCCTTGAGAGATCGGCGGCCGTTCGGCACGCCGTCGAGGACGACCTCCTCGCCCGCCGCGGGGTGCTCGCCGCGCCGGCACCCCTTCCACACCCCGATCGCATCGTGACGCTCGCGGTTTCGGAACGAGAGCCCGTCGGAGCGGACGTGCTCAGAATCACGCTCGTGCCCGTCGAGCCCGGCGAGTGTTTTTGCGAGTTCGCGCCCGGCCAGTACATCGAGCTCTGGCAACCAGGAGCGCAATATCTCTCTCGCGCCTACTCGATCGCGAACACCGCCGCGGGCGACGGCAGCATCGAGCTGCACGTGCGGCGGGTCGAAGGAGGACGCTTCACGAGCTTTGCGTTCGAGCAGATGAACGTGGGCGACGTGCTCCAGGCGAGGGGACCGCTCGGGCGGTTCACCATGCGCTCGCTTCCGGAGACTCCGCTCCTGTTCGTCGCGGGCGGGACGGGACTCGCCCCGATTCTGGCTCTGGTGCGCCAGCAATCGGGTTTTCGCCCGGAGCGCGACATGGTCTTGCTCTGGGGCGCGCGAGAGGCCCATGATTTCTACGCGCTGGACGAGCTTTTGCCGCTTCTCGACGCGGCGCCGCGTTTTCGCATCCTGCTCGCGGCGGAGTCGGGCGACCCCCCCGCCGAGACCCGAGAGCGCCTGTCGTTCGCGCGAGGAACGGTCGTCCACGCGATCGAGCAGGATCGGAAACTTCTCGAAGGACGGGACGTTTACGCCGCCGGGCCCCCGGCGATGTTGCGCTCATTGGCTCACGCTCTCGTTCGTTGGGGTGTGCCGGG
>JBBITY010000371.1:0-231 GCA_037440565.1 Desulfurellales bacterium | reverse complement strand
GATCGGGTCCATTTCGATTCCTTCGGCGTGTAACCCTCCCAGGCGCGCGGTACCGGAGACGAACGACATGGACGAAGTAGCGACCGAGAGCGATTCGGAGGCGGAAGCCGCGCCTCGGAGGACTGACGAGTTGCTCCTTCTCGTCCGGCAGCCGGTCCGCTACTTCTTCTTCACCGGCAAGGGAGGCGTCGGCAAGACGTCTCTCGCTTGTGCGATCGCCGTTGGACTCGC
>JBBITY010000370.1:3264-3862 GCA_037440565.1 Desulfurellales bacterium | reverse complement strand
TACAGCCGACGAGCAGGCTCTCTGACAGTACCTGCCGGAACAGCCGCCAGCGAGTGGCGCCGAGGGCCACGCGCATGGCGAGCTCCTCTTCTCGCTGCGCGCTTCGGAGCAGCAGGAGGTTCGACACGTTGACGCATGAGATCAACAGTACGAGCAGCACAGCGCCTGACAGCGCCCGTAAGGTGCGCCCGACGTTGGCCCCGACCAAGTAGTCGCGGAGCGGCACGACGTTGATGCCGGATTCCTGGGGCCTCGTGGAGTGGCCTTCCTGAGTACTCAGAGGGGCATGCGCCATGGCCGCGCGCAGCTGTTTGAGAGACACACCAGGCGCAGGGCGCGCGAGGATGCCAAGTCTGTGGAGGCCTCGCTCGCTTGACGTCGGGGGAGGCGTCAAGGGCAAGAAGACGTCGCTCGGAAGCGCCACGGCAACGCGGTCAGACACCACACCGACGATGGTGGCGAGGTTCCCGTTGACGGACAACACACGGCCAATCACATCGGCGTCCGCACCCAGTTTGGCTCGCCAGAATCGCTCGGTGACCACGACGACAGTGTGCGGGCCCGGTGTGGCCTCGGATGCATCGAACAGGCGCCCCAA
>JBBITY010000370.1:2909-3254 GCA_037440565.1 Desulfurellales bacterium | reverse complement strand
CGAGAGCGGCAAACGCGGCTGCTGAAACATGGCGCGAGCCTGCTCGCAGGTCGCTGGTGCCAACGCGCACCGCAGTGGTCCTGTTGCCGGTATACGCACCCACCGCCGCGAAGAGTCGCTCATAGCGCCCGCTCCAGTCTGCGAACTCCTCCCATGACGCCTGACTCTGCTCCGACCACGTCGTGCGATCGAAGAGGAGCACGATGGCGTGAGCCTCCCTGTAGGGCAGCGCGCGTAGCCATACCGCGTCGATGACGCTGAAAAGCGCGGTGTTGACGCCGACCGCGATGCCGAGAGTCAGGACGATCGCACCGGCCTTCAGCGGTTGCGCTCGGAGACGACGCC
>JBBITY010000370.1:2041-2859 GCA_037440565.1 Desulfurellales bacterium | reverse complement strand
CCGTCGAGCGCCGCGTATCGTCCGGGCGTGACGCCGAATTGCCGCCGAAACGCGCGAGAAAAATGGGTCCGGTTTCGCAGGCCGACGGGTGCCATCGCCGCGTCGACCTTGTACCCCCGCCCCAGGAGAGCAGCGGCCCGAGTAATCCGCAACGCCCTGACACACACGTGAAACGCGGCGCCTTGTTGTCGGATGAAAACGCGCGAAATGTGCCCGGCCGACCAGCCGGTGACTCGCGCGACTCGGGCGAGCGTGATCTCCTCCGACAGGTGCGCCTCCACATAAGACAGGATGCTGCCGACGGACGTGGCAGCACCGACTGTACGTGGTTTGAAGGTCGTCAGCCATGCTTCGACCTCACGCTGCAGCTGGTCTGGTGTCGCCTGTCCGCGTGCGACGGCATGCGCGAGTGCCAGAACGCGCTCGTCGCCGTCCGCTCGCAACCCGGCGACACCGATAAGGTCCGCGATTTCGAGAAGCGCGTCAACGAGAAGCGCACCACGCGTGGCACGCATCGCCGCGCCAGCGGAGGTGAGCAACCGGGACGCCAGGGTGGACATCGCGCTGGGCCACTGGGTCGGGGGGCAGGATCGAAGGCTCTTGACAGCCTGGCGTTTCTCAGAGACGGCCAGCAGCACCTGTGAGACAGCGCGATCACTACTCTCGAGTGATGGCATTCGTCTTCACCTAGCCGGAGTGCTCAGCCTTACTTCGCGCGGTCTTGGTATTCGATGATTCGGGGGCTCGTGCGAGGATCTTATGTGCGGCACATCACACCGTCAAGGCACTGTACAGGTGTCGCGCCTTCACGAACCGAA
>JBBITY010000370.1:0-2001 GCA_037440565.1 Desulfurellales bacterium | reverse complement strand
TGTTCCACTCGTGAAACGTGGTGTCCAAGCTCGTGACACGCGCGACGGAGCAAACGGTGCGGGCTGTTGCCCGGCGGTACGCCACGGTCTCGATCGGTACGTGCCGCTCGAGGCGCGCGCGACGCGGTACCAGCACGACCGCCCCAGGTACGTGCCTGCGCTTGTGAATATCACGCCGATGCACTATGAGACTCAGTGCGAAGGCGGCAGGTTCACGCGAGGAGACCGTACCGATGTCCCGCCGAGGTTCTGACTTCTACACACGCGCCTTGTTCGCCGCGCTCCTGGTCTGTAGCGTCGTGCTCTCTGTCCTCATTCTTAGGGAGATCGTGGGGACGAAGGCAACACGCGAGGACGCCCGATTGCCGCACTTGCTGCAGACACCATCGACGCTGCGCGAGGTTCTGCGCGAGGCAGTGGGGAGACCGTGGGACAACCTGATGCTGGTCTTCGACGACAGCGCGAGCGGTTCGCCCCGCCTGAAATACCTGGAAGCCCTGCGCGAACGGCTTCAAGGGAAGTCCCTGGACTTCCTCCTGGTTTGCGCGCCGGATTCGGCATGGGACTGCGCCGGTCCCGAGGGCGACATCGGCGGCCAGAGCCACTGGCCGCGTTACGCCGATCGTTCGCTCGCGCTTCATGCTCACTTCAGGATAGTCCCCGAGCACGGACACGGCGGTGTGGTCGTTCTGGACCATGACGGCGCCCTCGTGTTTCGCGCGCTGGCCTTGCCGTCGCCGGACGAGCTTCGACAGCTCGGTGAGAAGTACGCGCTAGGTGCGATCGAGTACGAACCAGCCGCGGAGGCCGTAACCGTTTCGTTCGAAGTGGGCAAGGTGTTGCCCGCCTGGTCGGCCCGCAACGTAGAGACAGACGAAGTGGTCCAGGTAAGATCGCTGGCCGACCGGACGCTGGTCGTGTTCGGCGCGGCGTGTGCGTCATGCCAGCTGGCTGAGGCGGCAGGCCGAGTGAAGGCCGCTCTGATCGGGGATCCAGGACCCGCGAAGCCAGCGGTGCTTTTTGCGCCGAATTTCGATGCAGGGCTGCTGAAATCCATGGTGAGAGCAGGTTGGTTTCCGCCGGAGAGCTACGTCGTTGAGAGCAGCGCTCTGCCGTCTGCGCTCTACGAAACGAGGGCTAGAGATCTTCGGCCGGTGATCGCTCGTACCGATGCGGCCGGCAGGGTGGTTGGTGTGAGTCGTCTGGGGGATCCGTAGGTGCTTATTCAATTGGTCCTGGTCCTGGGGCTTTGCTGCAGCTGGCCCAACCCGCAGATGGGATCCGTCCCCTCGTATCAACTGAAGGAGGGGACCGCAATCACCGTGCGACCTGTGTTCGGCGGGGTCGAACGGCCGTACCGCCTCAGGGAAGACGTCGCGGGCGGCACAGTCCTCCTGCTCAGCACAGCCGACCACTCCCTGCTGGTCTTTGACCGGGCGGGAGCACTTTTGCGGCGGATCGGTCGAATCGGCAATGGTCCTGGGGAATTGTACGCGCCAGCTGATTTCGCCGTGGCCGCGTCAGGAGATATCTGGGTTGCGGACCGGGGCAACGACCGGATCGCGCACTTCGACAGGAGTGGCCGGCATCTGGGTGGCTTCGATTACCCCTCTCCATTGTCAATTGACGTGATGTCGGACGGGAATCTGGCGATCGTCGGAACCGCAGACGACAAGATCGTTCACGTCGTGCGCCCGGAGGGCCGCCTCCTGAAGTTCCTCGGTGAGGCGCCGGGGGGCGTGGGCGCGCGCACCGAAGGCACGTCGTATGACACTCGCGGCCTCGTTCGGGTGGACGGCCGCACCGTGTACTACATGTTCCGTTCGCTGACGGAGCCTGTGGTCCACCGATACGACGAGAAGGGAGTGCTCGAGCAGTTGTACCGGCCGGCTGGCACCGTTCTGGCCGCGGTCGTCACCGAGGCCAAGGCTCGAACATGGAAGCAGACCGGCGAACGCGCATATTCCAGCACTCTCAACACGATCGCGGCGCAACGAGGCA
>JBBITY010000369.1:0-3865 GCA_037440565.1 Desulfurellales bacterium | reverse complement strand
CCTGACCAGCGCTTGGCCGAACTCGCTCGGGAGCTCTTCGAATTGAAACCGGCTGGCATCATCCGCACGCTTGACCTCAAGCGCCCCATTTACGAAAAGACGGCGGCGTACGGCCACTTCGGCCGGCAGCCGGGAAAAGGATATTTCACCTGGGAACAAATCGATCGCGTCGAGGAACTCCGTCGGGCGGCGGGGCTGTCCGCGGCGCCCGAGCGGCCGTTGCGCGCCGCGCGGGCGACAGCTTGATGTGCCGGCTCGCGCTGCGTCCCGGGACGTCACCACGCGCCAAATGACCGAGAGTGGCGGGCGCCGCACGGGACCGCGGTCGCCGCTCTCCCTTGCCCGATGAGGACCCTATGGCACGCAAGCAATTCCACATCAAAGATCTCTCCCTTGCCGCGCAAGGCAAGAAGCGGATCGATTGGGCGGACCAGTTCATGCCGGTCGTCCGCAAGATCCGCGAGCGGTTTGCAAAAGAACAGCCGCTGCGCGGTGTCACCATGGCGGCCTGCCTGCACGTCACCACTGAGACCGCCAATCTGATGCGCACCCTCAAGGCCGGCGGCGCCCGCGTGTTTCTGTGCGCCTCGAATCCCCTGTCGACGCAGGACGATACGGCGGCGGCACTGGTCAAGTACGAGAACATTCCGACCTTCGCCATCAAAGGCGAGGACAACAAGACCTACTACGAGCACCTGCGCGCGGTGCTCGATCAGCGGCCGCAGTTGACCATGGACGACGGTGCCGACCTGGTGTCGTTGCTGCATACGGAATACGCCGAGCACGCGCCGCGCGTGTTCGCCAGCATGGAGGAGACGACCACCGGCGTCATCCGCCTGCGCGCCATGGAGCGCGAGGGGGCGCTGCGCATTCCGGTCGTGTCGGTGAACGACGCGCTGACCAAGTACCTCTTCGACAACCGCTACGGCACCGGGCAGTCGACGATCGACGGTATCCTGCGCGCCACCGGCGTGTTGCTGGCGGGCCGGGTGGTCGTGGTGGCGGGCTACGGCTGGTGCGGCAAGGGAGTGGCCATGCGGGCCCGCGGGATGGGCGCCCAGGTGATCGTTACCGAGGTCGACCCGATTCGTGCCCTCGAGGCGGCGATGGATGGGCTGCGGGTCATGCCGATGCGTGATGCCTGCAAGGTCGGCGAAGTGTTCATCACCCTAACCGGCGACAAGCATGTAATCCGTGAGGAGCACCTGCAGTCGATGCGCGACGGCGCCATCATCTGCAATTCCGGTCATTTCGATGTGGAAATCGACGTGAAGACCCTGCGGCGTTTGGCCAAGAAGGTCGACAAGGAGGTGCGGCCCTTCGTCGACAGCTACGCGCTCCCCAATGGGCGCACGATCTACCTGATCGGCGAGGGCCGATTGGTCAACCTAGCCGCGGCCGAAGGCCATCCGGCCGCGGTGATGGACATGAGCTTTGCCACACAGGCGCTGGCGGCTGAGTGGGCGCTGAAGACCGGCCACGGCGGTGGGCTCGAGGTGCGGGTCCACCCAGTGCCGAAAGAAGTCGAAGAGCATGTCGCCACCGTCAAGCTGGAGAGCATGGGCATCAAGATCGATCGCCTCACACCTGAGCAGCGGAGCTATCTGTCATCCTGGTCCGAAGGGACGTAAGTGCGAGTGCGCCGGCGATCGGTGACCGATGCGCCCGTACCCGTTACCCGAATAGAACGGATGAGGCTCCACAGCGAGATGCGGGCTCCCGCCCCCTGGGTCCGGGAGATCAATTGCATTCGGGAACGCGCCCGGCGGGGGGTTACGGGAGCGGGTTGCGGGGACGGGCGAAACCGGAAACCAGTTGCTTGCCGGTTGCGCTCAGAACCTGCAGGATAAGGCGTCGGCTGGTGCGGGGTGGCGCGGGTCAGGAGGAAACTGTCGGTGGCCGCCGCGGCGCGCACTGAGGCGAGCATCGCATGGCAGGCGCTGAACCGACGCATCGAGCGGTGCCGGCGCTGCCCGCGTCTGGTCGAGCACCGCGAGCGTGTGGCGCGGGAGAAGCGGCGGCAATTTCGCGAATGGGAGTATTGGGGCCGGCCCGTGACCGGCTTCGGCGACCCCGCGGCACAGCTCCTGATTGTCGGGTTGGCACCCGCAGCACACGGAGCCAATCGGACCGGGCGCATGTTCACGGGGGACCGCAGCGGCGATTGGCTGTACGCGGCGCTCCATGCTGCCGGGCTGGCGAATCAGCCAACATCCACCAGCCGCGACGACGGGTTGCGGTTGCGGGACGCCTTTGTCACTGCCGTCGTCCGCTGCGCGCCGCCCGCCAACCGGCCGAGCCCAGCGGAGATCGCCAACTGCCGGCCCTTCCTCGTGGAGGAGCTGTCGAGGCTTTCCCGGCTGCGGGTGGTCGTCGTTCTGGGACAGGTGGCAATGACCGGCTTCCTGCAGGCCTGGGCCGCGAGCGGGCGTGCGCTGCCGTCGCCGCGGCCCCGTTTTCGGCACGGCTTGGCCTGTCGGCTCGATGCATCGACCGTATTGCTGGCGTCGTACCATCCAAGCCAGCAGAACACCTTCACCGGCAAGCTCACGCGGCCCATGCTGCGCGGCGTTTTCCGCCGCGGCGCGCGCCTGCTCGGGGCTCGGGTACGGCACGGGTGAACGCGAAATTGAAGAATGGCGGTCTGAATCTTGTTTTTTCTCGAAGATTTTCGCCTCCGTCATTCCCGCGCTAGCGGGAATCCAGGGTCTATGCCGTCCCATTCTCCCCGCTCGGGTGCCCCCTCCTCGCCTTCGCGAGGACGGGCTACGCAGGCATGACGAGGAGGGAGACTCTGTCTTTCGGTTGTGGACACCAGCCCGCGATGTGTGCATCCGTGGTTTCAACTGATCTTCCTGGGTGAGCGCTGACGCGAAGGGTCAAGAGGAGGTCGAAATGCTCCACGCGCGCGATGTCGGCCGAGGTCCGGCGGTGCTGTTGTTGCACGCCTTTCCCCTCAACTCGCGGATGTGGGAACCGCAGATCGAGGATCTGCGCGGACGGGCGCGGCTGATCGCCCCGGACTTCCCGGGCTTTGGCCTGTCCGGTTCTCCAACCGGGACACCGTCGCTGGCCGACTACGCACGCGAAGTGCTGGCTCTGCTGAAGCAGCTCAAGGTCGAGAACGTCGTGGTGGTGGGTCTCTCGATGGGCGGATACGTCGCCTTTCGCCTCGTCGAGGAGTTGGGCCCGCGGCTCTACGGTTTGTTGCTGGCCGACACCCGCGCGACGGCGGACAGCGAAGAAGCCGCCCTGGCACGTCACCAACTGGCGGCCGAGGTCGAGGTGCACGGGGTGGATGTGGCCGCAAGTGAGTACCTGCCCAAGCTGATCGGCGGCACGACGCTGCGCGCGCGGCCGGCGCTGGTGGATCAACTGCGCGCCATGATCTTGGAGAACAGCGCGGCGGGTGTGGCCGGCGCGCTGCGCGCCCTGGCTGGCCGGCCCGATTCGTCGCATCTGCTCGAACGCCTGCGCTGTCCGGTCGTGTGCCTGGCCGGTGAGGAAGACACCGTGACGCCGCCCGATGTCGCGCGGGCCATGGCGGCGCGCATTGGCTCGAACGCGCAGGTCGAAATCCTTCCCCAAGCCGGCCACCTGTCCAACCTCGAAGCGCCCCGCGCCTTCAACGACGTGCTGGCCTACCTCGTCGCGGAAGCGTTTCCCGCGTGATGAATGATGAACGAGGGGTGATGAGGCGTGGAGGATGAATCGGCGGTTGAGTTTTTCCAGCCGACCTGCAAGAAGGCGATACGGTCAGCCCGCAGGCGTGGCCCGATGATTTCGGGGCGTGGCGCAGCCTGGTAGCGCACTCGCTTGGGGTGCGAGTGGTCGGCCGTTCAAATCGGCTCGCCCCGACCATTTT
>JBBITY010000368.1:2102-3876 GCA_037440565.1 Desulfurellales bacterium | reverse complement strand
CGCATCATCCCGTGACTCGAGTCCTCGTGATACGCGATCACGTTGGGCGCCACGGCTTGCGTGAACGACGGCCAACCCGTGCCCGACTCGAATTTCTGCGACGCATCGAACAGTGCCGTGCCGCAGCAGCGGCAGGCGTAGCGCCCGGGCTCGAACAGACCGCACATCTCCGAGCTGAACGGCCGCTCCGTGCCGGCGCGGCGCGTGACCTGATATTCCTCCAGGCTCAGCAGCTCGCGCCATTCCGCGTCGGATTTCTCCACGCGCCGCGCCGGCGGCGGCGAGCCCTCCCGAGCGCAGTGCAGCACGTCTTTCCAGGTGAACGTCGCAGCCGCCATCGCGCCTCCTCCCCGGCCCGGCAGGCCAAGGTCTTCATGAGCGGATGATAATCATCCATGCATGGAGAATCAGCTTCAGGCGCGATCGATGCGCGCCGCGTAGCAGCCGCGCTTCGCATAGTGCGCATGCAGGTACGCGACGCGCGGATTCCCGAGCAGCCGCTCGATCACCGGCTGCAGCGCAGCACCATCGACCAGGTCCGCGTCGATCATGAGATGCGACGCATCGAAGGCACGCAGCGAGATCGGGCGCACGCGAATCACTTCCGGGATCTTGCCGATCTCGTCAAAGCGCTCCTGCGCGCCCTCCAGCACGAAGATTGCGTGGCTCGCGCGGTAGGCGTTGGCCGCGGGCTGGTGCGTGTAGTTCAGCAGCAGCAGGCGCTCGCCGATCTCCGCGTCGCGCAATGCGATCCGATCGGGAAAGCCCGGCCTGGCATCGGCGACCACGCGCACCGCGCCGTGCCGCGCCAGCTCCGCGTCCGGCAGATCGAAGAGATGGCGGAAGTTCTCGGACGGAAGACCGGAGATCCGGAAATTCATGACGCACTCCATTGTGCTGGCATGGCGCGTACTTTGACCGCCGCGGGGCGACCGGCGCCACCCGGTTGTTGCGCAGTGGGTCAGATGTCGACTGCGGCGTCGCTCTACGTTCGTCGTCGGCGCCACCGCGCCATTCCGCCGCATAGAGGCGTGAAGACGTCGTGGACGAATTACTCACGATATTGAGCATTCTTGCTCAGCACACTGAGCAACCCGATGACGCCACGGCGGAAGGCCACTGACCCGGCACCTGCCCTTCTACGGCAACCAGACACATGCACAATCTGTAAGCACCACGCAGACCAGGAAGACGCATGGCAGCATCACTTCGAGCCTTCGGTCAGACTGCACTTTCAGCCACCCCCTGATCCTTCTGGGTCTCGGCGACGAACCCATAGGCGATCCGACAGTGTCGCCTTGCCCTTTAGTCGGCGGCGGCGTGTCCGCGGCTGCGGGGTCTGGCCGTCTTCGCCGAGAACCTCGATCTGCTCCCGTTCCTCCATGAGAACGAGAAGTCGCCGGTAATCCGATCCCGAAAGGAAGTCGCCCGGCTGCTGCGCCCAATCCTCGCAGAAGATCCTGACGGGGCACGGGCCGTGACGGAGAGCTTCCAGGACTCGCGCTGCCGCGACCTCTTCCGCGGCGGGTCGGAACAGATCCGCCTGGCTTCCCAGGTCCGATTCACCCAGAAACTCGAACCTGCCCGGCTCACCGGAAGAACTCACCGAAGACATGACTTCCTTCATCAACCTGAAGCCAAGGCTATGGCGGCTGCAGTGGACGACGTAATGGCTGGTTCGGCTGGCATCTCGGGCGTCGAATCGGAATGGAAGCCTGTACGTTGCCCCGGCGTGCACCTTCAGCGCCTCAAGAAAGAGGCTGAGCAGACCCTG
>JBBITY010000368.1:0-2043 GCA_037440565.1 Desulfurellales bacterium | reverse complement strand
TATCGCCGAAGAGATCCTTCAGCGCGTCTCCAGTGGATCGCCCAGCCGTGATGGCGCCTAGCCATCGATTGACGCCGTCATAGTTCCAGAAGACCAGGCACTCACCATATGGCATGTCCAGAATCTTCCGCAGATCACTCAGCCGTACGCCCTTGACGCGGCAGGGATCGACAAAGGCGAACGTGGCGACTCGTCGATATCGCTGCAGCGCCGGCCTGAAAAGCACTTCATCGACACGGTCCTCGAATTCCCCCGTGAGCACGACGGGAGGTTCGATCGGTCGACCTCCGGGACGAATGGCGGCGACGGCGCGACGCAGATCCTCAGCGTCTGAAACCTGCGTCTCGACGAAGCTCGCGCAGTACGGGAGCGACTGCTGACCCAACAAATCCAGAGCGCGAATCGGCGATCCTGGTTCTGTTCCACGGTACCAGCCGCGACCGGCGAAGCCATCGACGTAGTGCACGGCGTCCACCGATCGGGACAGCGCAGTAAGATACGACTTCAGGTAGCGCGTCAGGATCTCGTGTTTGACCCGCGTGTTCGAGGAATAGGTTGCGAAGTGCTCGTCCGTGCTCTTGGCGACCATGTCCGTGGTCCGCAATCGTGTCCTTAGAGGGCGAGCCCCAGATTCCGAGGGTATTGGTGCCAGCAGCGCCCATCGAGCCTATTGCCGCCGGCCTTGGGAGTTCTGCCTCCCCATTGCTTGAAGAAAAACGCGACACTCGCCTTTCGGCACTGGTCCCGCACCGACCGCACCCAGTCGGCCTTCAGTTCGCGCGCTCGAGGCCCGCTCTCTCCTCCCGCGATGGCCCAGTGGATGCCGGAAAGGTCGAGCTCTCCGAGCTCCTCCAGAAGCGGCTCGAATGACACGAAGCGTACCGCCGCCCTCGCCTGTTGAAGATGCCTCAGCCGTGCCAATGCCGCGCGGTCTTCGATCGATACGCCGAGCCAGATATGTTCGGGAGCCTGCCCGCCGGCGTAGCGCGCATTGACGTAGCTGCGCATCAGGGAACTGCGCTTCGTGAGCACCTGAAACTGATGCCAGCGCGCGCTTTCCATCGTGGCGAATACACGGTCCAGAAATTCCCGGGGAATCTCCTTGTGGAAAAGATCGCTCATTGAGTTCACGAACACACGGCGCGGCCGTCGCCACGAGAGCGGCTCGGTCAGCTTGTGCGGTCGCAGCGTCAGGTCGAAACCGCTCGCGAAAGCGTGGCCTGGCGTGCCGCGGAAACGCTCAGCGATGCGCTCGGCGTAGCAATGGTCACAGCCGCGGCCGATCTTCGTGCAGCCCGTCACCGGGTTCCACGTGGCATCAGTCCACTCGATCACGGTCTGCGCTGCCATGCGGCGTCACTGTACGAACACACAGATCATGATACAAGCTGCCGCGCCCCAAGTTTCTGCTGCGCTGGCATCAATTCGCGCCGGCATCCTGATCCGGTCCGCGACAGGCGCCCTATGTGACGCGTCGGCGGTCCAAGAAGGCGGCCCTCAGAACTCACTGAGGTAGTACAAGCGCGTCGCCGGAGCAGCATCCAGGGCGCTGATGAGGAATCGACGCGAGCCATCCGCAGAGTGGAACACGTGCAATCCGAGTTGCCCGTACGCTGTTCCTCCCACGCTGATCGGCGCGAGCGTGTAGACCGCATTGCGACTGAATGTCGTGTCGTCGTGCAGCGCAACGTGGCTGAAGCACTCTGACGGCTGCGGCGGGTAGGCCGTGCAGTAGTCGGCGTCATGCTCGACCAGCGCAATTTCCTGGTGCGGCGCATTGTCGTCGAGCGACTCGATCCGCATGCCATAACTCCCAAGCGGAGGCGCCAACGGCAACGAGCCCATGAACAGCATATCCTGATCCAGCGATTCCGAAGCCCGGAATCGGCTGCCGCACGCGCTGAATATCGTCGCGCCGTCGTCGCTGAACCAGAGATTGCCGCACACCGGCCAATAGCCCCGGGGTCCATCTACGTAAGCAGAATCGTACAGCCATTGTGCAGGAACCTGCCGTACATCGATCTTCCCGAATCGATCGCTGTC
>JBBITY010000367.1:0-3897 GCA_037440565.1 Desulfurellales bacterium | reverse complement strand
CGACACTATCGAAGCGCGGGCCGTGGAGCTGGCGAGAGCGCTCTTCGGCGCCGATCACGCGTACGTCCAGCCGCACAGCGGCATCGACGCCAACCTGGTGGCTTTCTGGACCGTGCTCACGCACCGCATCGAGACGCCGGCGCTCGCGCGGCTCGGCGCCAACGCCGTCACCGATCTTTCGGACGCGGACTGGGAAACGCTGCGCCGGGAACTCGGCAACCAGAAGATGATGGGCATGGCGCTCGACGCCGGTGGCCATCTGACGCACGGCTTTCGGCCGAACGTATCCGGCAAGCTCTTCCGCTACTGCGCCTACACCGTCGACCCGCAGACCTGCCGGCTCGACTACGACGCCGTCCGCCGCCGCGCGCGCGAGGAAAAGCCGCTCTTGCTCGTCGCCGGCTACAGCTCGTATCCACGCAAGATCAACTTCCGCGTCTTCCGGGAAATTGCCGACGAGGTGGGCGCCACCTTCATGGTCGACATGGCGCACTTCGCGGGGCTCGTCGCCGGCAAGGTGTTCACCGGGGACTTCGATCCAGTGGCGCACGCGCACATCGTGACGACGACGACGCACAAGACCTTGCGCGGGCCGCGCGGCGGGATGGTGCTGTGCACAAAAGAGCTGGCAGACATCGTCGACCGCGGCTGTCCGCTGGTACTCGGCGGCCCGCTCGAGCACATCATCGCGGCGAAGGCCGTGGCGCTTGCCGAGGCCTCGCAGCCCGCGTTCGCCGACTATGCGCGGCGGGTCGTTGCAAACGCTGCCGTCCTGGCCGAGGCGCTGATGGCGAAAGGGGTGGAGGTGGTCACCGGCGGGACGGACAATCATCTCGTGCTCGTCGACGTGCGGCCGTTCGGCTTGACCGGCCGCCAGGCCGAGAGCGCACTGCGCTCGGCCGGCGTCACGCTCAACCGCAACGTCATTCCCAACGATCCGAACGGCTCCTGGTACACGAGCGGCTTGCGCCTCGGCACGCCGGCGATGACCACGCTGGGTATGGGCCCAACCGAGATGAAGGAGATCGCCGCGATCATCCAGTCCGTGCTCGCCGCCACCGAAGCCGAAACGGTTACCAAAGGCGCCAGCGCCGGCCAGCGCTCCAAGGCGAACTTTCGCCTGGACGAGAAGGTGCGCCACGCCGCCGCCGCCCGGGCAGCCGAGCTGCTGAAGCGCTTTCCCCTTTACCCGGAAATCGAGCTATAAGGCGCAGAACCGACGTCGCAGCGCAGGCCGGGCGCAGGCCGGGCGTTCACGAACCCCCCTTTGGTTCCATCGGTGGCGGGAGGCTGAGAAGCAACGCTCGGCAGCGAGCGCCGTGGCGTGCAGCTCGAATATCGCTTAGTCGTGTGGAGGCATGCATGAGCATCGCAGCGTTTGAAAGCGTAGTGGATGATGGGGTTATTCGCCCCGCGCAGCCGCTCAATCTCCGTGACCGGACGAAGGTGTACATTCTCGTGCCTGAAGCCCAGCCGAAGGTGCCGGTCATCGTGAGCCCCCGACTCGCGCACTCCAACCAGGTCGCAGACTTCCGCGTAGAAGTAACGGACGGCTGACCCACTGTGCCCGCGTGCGACGGACAGCGGTTCGATCCGCCAGCGCCGCTCGCCATGGTGGCGATCGGCAATCCAGTGGACGGATTGTCGAGCGACGGTGTTGCGATGCTTGTCGATACGGGCGCCGACGTCAGCATCGTGCCCCTCTCCGCGCTGAGCCGGATTGGCGTCGGTATCACCGGGGCCCCGAGTACGAGGTTGTGGGGTTCGGCGGCGCTTCGGCACGGTTGCCAGCCGTGCACCTCAAGCTCAGATTCTTAGGACGAACCTTCCGAGGTCAGTTCTTGGTTGCCGATCAGGATTACGGAATCATCGGACGAAATGTCTTGAACGCTGTGCGCATCTTGCTCGACGGCCCCGCGCTGACGTGGAACGAGCAGGCCTGATCGAACCCAGCGCATTCGACCCATGAAAGGGAAGTGGGCGAGTTGCTCGACCTCGGGACGGATCACCTTCAGCGAGGATTTGCTCTCGGAGCCCGCCGACCTGCGGCGGGAGGTCATCGTGCACGAGCTGCTGCACCTCAAGGTGCCGAACCACGGCAAGCTCTCCCGCGCCCTGCTCAAGGCGTACTTGAGTTGACGCGTGCGCGTCGGCACTAGATCACTTCCTGCTCTTTCAGCGCCGCCACTTGCTCCCAACTGTAGCCGAGGAGGTCGGTGAGGATTTCCTCGGTGTGCTGGCCGAACTCGGGGGCGGGAAGGCGCACGCGCCCTGGGGTTTCGCGCAGGCGCACCGGAATGCCAACCACCTGCGTCTTGCCGTAGCGCGGGTGGTCGAAGTCGACGATGTAGTCGTTGGCGAGCACCTGCGGATCGTTGGGCAGATCGTCGACGCTATTGACCTGGCAGAAAATGAAGTCGCCGCTCTTGCGCAGGATGTCCATCCACTCCGCGCGCGGCTTGGTCGCGAACACCGCGTCGAGGATCTCGACTGCCGCTCCGCTGTTGGTCGCTCGCACCTTGATGTCGGCGAACCGTTCGTCCGTGGCCAGGTCCGGCCGGCCAATGGCGCGGCAGAAGTTGGCCCAGTACCGGTCGGACTGCAGCATGCCCAGACAGATCCATTGGCCGTCCTGACAGCAGTAGTGGTTCCAGAGCGGGTTCACTTGATATTTCCGGGGCATGCGCGGAATGGCGAACCCCATCATCAGCCGCGCCGCGACGCTCAGTCCCTGGAGCATGGTCATGCTGCCGAGGTGCGAGGCATCAACTTCCTGGCCCACGCCGAAGCGCTCGCGGGCGATGAGCGCAGCGAGGACGCCGTATGCGAGCATGATTGCGCCCATTTGATCGGCGATGCCGCCGGCAATCGCCAGCGGCGGCATGTCCGGCTCTCCCGCCGCATACATGATTCCGGAGCGGGCGAGGCCGAGCTGATCGAAGGACGGGTCGCCGCTTTCCGGGCCTTCGGGGCCGTATCCCGACGCCGTCGCGTAGATCAGCTTCGGGTTGTACTTGCGCAAAGCGGCGTAATCGAGACCGAGGCGGGCGGCTACGCCCTGGCGAAAATTCTGCACGAAGACGTCCGACTTCGCCACGAGCTGATACACGATCTCCTTGCCGGCCGGCTTCTTGAGATCGAGCGTGATGCCTTTTTTGTTGCGGTTGTTCGCCTCGAAGTAGAAGTTCGGCCGCTCGCCTAAGTCGACGCCGCTGATCTTCATCATGCCGCGGCCAGGATCACCGCCGACCCGCTCCTCGATCTTGATGACCTCGGCGCCGAGGTCGCCGAGCATCGCAGAGCACACCGGCCCCTGTTGCCAAATCGTCCAGTCGATGACCCGGTAGCCTTCCAACGGCATGGGCATACGCCGATTCCTCCTCGCGAACGGCCGAACTCTACGGTACGGCGCATTGCGATGACAAGAGGGCGAGCGCCCACGGCGGGTTGGGTTCTCAATCCACGCGCACAAGCCTCCCCGCCACCCATGCCGCGGGTGGGCATCTGATGACTTTCCAACCTGGGGCGGGGCTGCGCCCCGCCCCCCGACGGACCGACCTCGCACGGCCGCTGCGCGGATGCTACAGCGAACGACATAGCGCATGCGCGGCCGCGCGCGAATTCGCGCGTGGGACGACACGGCAGCGCACATTGCGCTTGACATAGCGATTCAACCGAAGGTAGGCGAGAAGAGGTAGTCGAGTCATAGTGCTGCTGAGCGACGGTCGTCTCGCCGTTGCGGTCCGCGGGCGGGATTCCAGGGCACCCCCTGCGGCTGCGGCGCTGACTGAAGCGCCGCCCGGCACACGGCCGGCAGGATAGATGGGGAAACTCGCGCACATGGACGAGCGGGGGAAGCGCACGCGGAGGTTTTGGGTGAAGTGGTTCGGGCGGGCG
>JBBITY010000366.1:0-3912 GCA_037440565.1 Desulfurellales bacterium | reverse complement strand
CAGCTGATGGTGTAACCGCGCCCGGTGAGGCAGGCGCTGATCGCGCGACGGTAGGCGTCGGCCCGGGCCTCGTAGCGGGTGGCGAGCCGGTCGGCGCGCTCCTGCGCGCGTCGCGCCGCCTCGACATTGCTCTGATCCGCCGCGGCTCCCACCGCGGCGCCGGCGATCGCGCCGACCACGGCGCCCGCGCCTTCGTCGTGCGGTGAGGCGACGGCGGCGCCCAGCACCGCACCGGTTACCGCACCCGCGACCGTGGCGGTTCCCGGCGGTGGCGCCGGCTCGACCTGCACGCGATAGCTCGCGGACACGCCGGGCGCGCTCGGGTCGAAACGGCTCTCGCGCACGGCCCACAGATGGCACTCGTAACGGTCGCGATCGAGCTGCTCCGCGCTCTGCCCCTGCGCCGGATAGACGACGACGCGGGTGTTCAGCGGCCGCGTCTCGACCGTTCGGTACCGGGGCTCCGTGGCGCAGCCAGCCGTCGCGATCACGGCCAGGGCCAGCATGCCTTGGGCGGCCAGGGGACTGGGTTTCACTCGCTCACCTCATTGCGGTGCACAGACTTCTTATGGTCTTGGAGCGCCCCGGGCGGAATTCGTTTCGAATCTTGAGCCGCAGGGAGGGGCTGTGCAACGATGCGCCGGCACGGAGCCACGGAGAGGGAGGGGATGCACCGGAGCAAGCTCTGCGGATTCATCATCGACTGCCAGGGCAGGGATCTGCCGGGCGCGGCGGCGTTCTGGAGCGGGGCGCTCGGCATGCCGGCGCGCGCGCTGCCCGGCGCCGAGGGCGAGCGCTACGTGCGCCTGGTGGACAGCCGCCAGGGGCTGCACGTCGAGGTGCAGCAGGTCGATCATCCGAGCCGCGTGCACCTGGACATCGAGACCGACGACATCGACGCCGAGGTGCGCCGGCTCGAGGCCCTGGGCGCGCGTCGCGTGGCCCAGATCCGCAACTGGTGGGTCATGGAGGCGCCGACCGGCCAGCGCTTCTGCGTCGTGCGACAGAGCTCGCCCGACTTCGACGCCAAGGCCAATCGCTGGCCTTGAAAGGTTATCGGCAAGCCCTCTGCGATCGATATGCGCTTCGCTGCGGTCAGCTCCTGGAAGCGAACCAATCGGCTAATTGCAGACCAACTTCTTGTTTGAAGCGTAATATCTGGGTCTAATTGGTCCATCGGCAGCAGGGACGTAAACCGAGGTTCGTTATGTTGTATCGCGCATTTTGCCTTTGCATTGCGGTGACCTTCGCATCAGCCTGCGTCCCAACGCAGACGAAGCCGGTGACCACCCGGAACAGCGAGCTAACGCAAGGCAACGTTCAACTGAACTTGAAGGTCGGTGAAACGACTCAGGCTCAAGTCCTAGAAGTATTTGGCCCGCCAAACATTGCGACTATTGATGGCGCCGGCCAAGAGGTCTGGTCCTATCAGCGGCATGCAACAGTCGCCCAATCCTCAGCATCCAGCAATTTTTGGACGATCATTCTCGCTGGCGGCTCGAACCAGGCTGCGGGGTTTGAACAAACACAGCGCACTATGACCTTGATCATAAAATTCGACGCAAGAAAGGTGGTGTCTGATTTCCGCAGCCGGAGCAGCGAATTCTAGAACTTGGCGTGCGGCAACTTTTGTAGAGTCAGGAGGATTCGAATGCGACTCGTATCTTCGACCTGCTTAGCAGTCGCGCTGGCCTTGTCTGCCGGCTGCGCTACTACGCCAACCGCTTCGCCTACGGCCCTGCAAGTGCAGGCTTACCAGACGAAGGAATTTGAGACAGACAAGTCACTGGCGTTCGGGGCGGTAATCAGCGTCTTCCAGGATCTGGGCTATATCGTTCAGAGTGCGGACAAGGACACGGGTTTTATCACTGCGTACAGTCCTTCAAAGAACACAACCAATTTCTTTCTGGCACTCGGCGGCTCACAGAGCAGTGGGCAGACGAAGGCGACAGCATTCCTGGAACAGATCCGGCCCAGGTTTACGAGTGTCCGGCTGAATTTCGTCAATTCAAGCAAGATATCAAGCGCTTACGGCCAGAGTTCAGACACCGATAAGCCAATCATGGACCCTGCGGTCTACCAAAACGCATTTGACAAGATAGAGGACGCGATATTTGTTCGTACTGGCACTCGAGGCGCGCCGAGCAGTAACTAGTAGGCAGTAGGGGACAAAGGCCCAGCAGTCATCTCAGGAAATGAGGACCGCGTGCCGATCGACATCGGCGCGCTCGACTACGAGCACATCGTCGTCGGCGCGGCGACGCCGAAGGGGCTGCTGCTGGTGAGCTACCGCGCGCCGTCGCTGCACTACTTCGCCGCGCAGCGCGCCGCGTTCGAAGCCGCGCTCGCGAGCTTCCGTTTCGCCAGCACCCCGTCGGCCGCTGCGGCGAAACCCCGGGAGGCGGCGCCGCCCTAGCTGTTCACGCTTCCCGGAGCCGCTCGAGCTGCACCGCGCCCAGGTCGACGTCGCCGTGGGCCACGACCTGGATCTCGCGCGCGGCGTAGCCCGGGTGGCTCACCTGCAGCAGGTACTGCTGGTTCGGCTTCACGCCCTCGAACTCGAAGTCGCCGAATCCGTCGGTGGCCGTGGTCAGCACCTCGGCGTCGCTGCGCAGCGTCACCGTCACGCCCGGGGCCGGCTCCTCCGGCTTGTCGCCCAGTACCACCTCGCCCAGGACGAGCCGCTTGGGCAGGGCGATGTACCGCACCAGCGGCCGGTTCTCCCAATCCGGCCGCAGCTCCTCGATCGCCGGCTCGGCCATGCGCGCGGCGACGCCGCTCGAGGAGTCGTGGAGATCGCCGAACACCAGCGCCTGCGTCGGGCACACCTCGACGCAGCGCGGCTGCTTCCAGCCCTCGTCCAGCAGATGCGCACAGAAGGTGCACTTCTGCGCGGTGTTGAGCGTCTCGTTCCAGTAGATCACCCCGTAGGGGCAGGAGCGGACCAGCGCGCGCTGTCCCCGCGCCTTCTCCGGGTCGATCAGCACGATGCCGTCGGGGCGGCGCGTGACGGCGCCCGTGGTATCCGCCTTCATGCACGGTGCGTCCTCGCACATCAGGCACGGCACCGGCGTGTGCGTCACCTTGAGCTTCGGGAACGTTCCCTGCTCGCGCGGCTTGATGTCCATCCAGCGATGGCCCGACTCGGGCTGCGCTGCGGCGACCGGCCGGTGGTCGATGCCCACGTGCTCGTCGAAGCAGGCGATGTAACAGGCGTAGCAGCCGACGCAGCGGCTGACGTCAATCACCATTCCATACTTGGCCATGGTCACTTCCCCGCCCATTTGGCGACCTGGATCAGGCACGACAGCGCCGCCATGCCCGGCGCGTTCTTCGACAGCATGCGTCCGGGCGTCAGCACGGCCACGCAGCCGCCGCGATCCGGCGAATCCGGATTGCCCGGCTCCAGCAGGTCGTACTTCGCCGAGCAGGCGAAGGAATGCACCACGCCGGGCCGCACGCGCTCCGTCACCACCGCGATGCACAGCACCGTGCCGCGCTTGTTGAACAGCTTGATGATGTCGCCGTCCTTGATGCCGCGCGGCGCGGCGTCGTGCGGGTTGAGGCGCGCCGGCCACCAGGCGTAGCCGTCCTTCTGGATGCGATGCCCCGGGATCTCGTCGAGCCAGCTCGCGTGCTTGTCGTAGTGCGTGTGGAAGCTGAAGCGCGGATGCGGCGTCAGCAGCTGCAGCGGGAACTCCGCCGTCTCCTTCGAGCGGTGCCCTTCCCAGCTCGGGATGTAGTGCGGCACCGGCGGTCGCTCCACGTCATTGGCGTCGAAGGCCTTGAGGCTCTGCGACTCGAACTCGATCTTGCCGCTGTAGGTGCCGAGCTCGTGGCCCTTCGGCGTGCCGCGCTTGGGGTTGCTCGGATCGGGCGTGTCGCAGGCACGCCCCTCGGCGTACCAGCGCA
>JBBITY010000365.1:1897-3929 GCA_037440565.1 Desulfurellales bacterium | reverse complement strand
AGGACCTAGACGAGGCCCTGCGGCAGGCGACGCGCGCCCTCGCGCGGTCCTGTTTGCTGCCGACGTCCGGCAAGGAATCCGGTCTCGCTACCTACAACACGCTCGTCCGCAAACTCCTGACCCGCCCCCTCAATCTCAAGCGCGTCAATGTCTTCACCCTGAACTACGACACGCTCGTGGAGCAGGCCGCCGACGCCGAGGGGGTGATGCTCCTGGACGGGTTCGTCGGCACGCAACGGCGCGTCTTCCGGCCCGAGTGCTACGAGCAGGATCTCTACTTCCCGGCGGAGACTACCGAGGGCCGTGTCCACCGCTTCGATCGGGTCCTGCACCTCTACAAGCTGCACGGCTCGGTCACCTGGACAGCGAGCGAACCGACACTCGACAACCCTTACGGCGTGCAGTCGGCTGCCTTCAGTCCGGAGGCGACGACGCCAGTCCTGATTTACCCGACGCCAGCCAAGTATGGCGACACGTTAGGCATGCCGTACGCAGAGCTGTTTAGGCGCTTCGCGGGCGCTACCGTTCGGCCTCAATCTGTGCTGTTCGTTATCGGTTACGGCTTCGGCGACGAGCACGTCAACGCGATCATCCGCCAGGCACTCGCGGTGCCGAGCTTCACGCTGGTCATCGTCGACCCATCCCCAACGAGCGCGTTCGTCGAGAAACTGCGAGAGCAACGGGACCGTCGCATATGGATCGCCGAGGGTCCCTGCGTCGGAACTCTTGCCGGGTTCGTCGAGCACATACTCCCCGATCTGAGGGACGAGGAGATCCGCAAGAAGGTGTTGGCCACGCACCGCGCGCTGACCAGGGGCAGCCCCGACTCAGGAGGCGCGACGGATGGCGACTGACTTCGAGATCGGACGCGTCGTCGCCGTCGATACCGCGCAGGTCAGCATCGAGCTGAACCGCGACCTCAAGGGGATGAGTCGCAGTACCTACGAGGGGCCGCAGGAAGTCGGGCGCATCAACTCCTACGTGATCATCCCGGTCGGCGCCCGACGGCTGGTGGCGATGGTGACCCGCGTCGTGCTGGTCGAAGAGGCCGAGATGAAGGCGGATCGCACCATGGTCGCTCTTCCCGCGGCCCGGCGCCTGATGAAGGCGACGCTCATCGGCACGATCGACGACTCATCGTTCAAGCAGGGCGTCTCACTGTTTCCGGTGCTCGACAATCCTGTGTACTTGGCTGGCCGGGCGGATCTGGACGCGATCTTCGGCCCCATCGAGCAGGGCGAGGGCACCGCGCCCGACCCGGAGAAGCCGGGATACTGCATCCCGATCGGAGAGTCGGCCGTTGTGCAAGGTCGACCCATCCGGATCGATCCCGACGCCTTCTTCGGCAAGCACGCGGCCGTCTTGGGAAGCACCGGATCGGGAAAGTCCTGCACCATTGCGAGCCTGCTCCAGTCGATCCGCGCGCAGCCTGGCGTGAAACGGACGACGTGCGTGATCCTGGACACCAACGGCGAGTACCGCACGGCGTTCCAAATACAGAGGGACGACGGCACGTGGGAGGACATCGGGTCAGGGAAGGCGCTGTACATCCCGTCCGACCCGGCGCATACAGGCGAGCGCCTCGTGATCCCGTACTGGTTCATGAACGCTGAGGACTTCGTGCGGCTGTTTCAGGCTTCGAAGGGCGTCCAGCGGCCGGTTCTCCTGGAAGCCCTGCGTCTCGCTCGCAACGAGGAGGCTGGCGCATCACCGCTCGCCATCCTGCGAGAAGAACTGGTTCACGAGATGAATCGGATCTGGTCCCTCTCAGGGAAGGATGAGAAGACATCAAGGGATGTCAGGGACTTGGCGGTCGGGCTGAAGAACCGAATTGCCCAAGACGATCTCAAAGGCGCTTGGACCGAGTCACCGAAGAGTCTGGATCTCGAAAAGAGCCAAGTCGATCAGGCACTGGATCGAATCAAGCAGAAGGCTGAAGAGAACATGGGGCAGAAAGATGGAACCCCGACATATCCCCAAGTTCTCCCCGCTGACGCGAGGAAAGCGATCCGCGATGCCATCGACCCCATCT
>JBBITY010000365.1:0-1797 GCA_037440565.1 Desulfurellales bacterium | reverse complement strand
TCCCGCCACATGGAACAGGTTCTTCGGCGTGAGGAGTCGGGGGGTGCGCGTGCGCGCGACTTCTCGGGCACGATGCTCCTGCGTATCGACCGGCTGCTGGCCGATCGGCGCTTCGACTTCCTGTTCGGTCCTGTCGGCGAAGCGTTCCCGAATCCGGCGCACGCCTTGGCCGCATTTCTTCGCGACACGCTCGGAGTCGGGGCCGCTTCGGAAACCGCTTTGTCAAGCGCGGCAGACGTTCCCAAGGGGCGCTTGCCGTTCTACGATCGGCAGCGCGACAAGAGTGCCGCGGTCGATGTCGTCATTCTCGACCTGAGCCTGCTTGCCGCAGAAGTGCTGGAGAACGTCACCGCCCTCATCGGTCGCCTGATTCTCGAGTTTCTCCAGCGTCTCGGTGAGCACGGTGGGGAGCAGGCCCGAGGCTCGCTTCCGGTCGTGCTCGTGCTCGAGGAGGCCCAGAACTACATCCAGCAGCCGCGGTTCGCCGAGGAGGAGTCGATCGCCCGGGTCGTGTTCGAGCGTATCGCGCGCGAAGGACGGAAGTACGGGTTGTCCCTGGTAGTCGCGTCACAGCGGCCGAGCGAGCTTTCGAAGACGGTGCTGTCGCAATGCAGCAGCTTCATCGTTCACCGCCTTCAGAACCCGGAGGACCTCCGCTACTTCAAGGAGATCGTCCCTGGCATCTACGGGCCGATGCTGGAGCAGATCCCGGCGCTCGCCCCGCAGACGGCCCTCATTCTCGGCGAGTGCGTTCCGGCGCCTGCGCTTGTCAAGATTCGCGAGGCGCGGCCGGTACCGCGGAGTCGTGACCCGAAGTTCTATCGGTACTGGACCGCCGATTCCGCGCCGGCAGTGGACGTCGAAGGTGTTTGCGAGCAATGGGAAAGCGGCGGGCAGGCGAATCGTGAAGAAGCGGGCACGTGACCGATCTTGGCGTCACCGATACCGTGATCGAGCGCGCGGCGCTCGCCTGGCTGAAAGCCGGCGACAGGGCTGTAATCGAGGCGTGACGGCCGTGCCTGCGAACTCAGAGCAGTGAGCAACAGAGCTCATGATCGTCACACCGCCGCCCGCAGGGGGGACCTGGCTTCGCGGCTGGCGGAGCCGCGGCGGCTTATCCAGGTAGTGGCCGGCCCGCGCCAGGTCGGGGAGACGGCGCTGGTACAGCATGTCGTGGAAGCGGCTGGCGTGCCGACCGTGTTCGCAAGCGCGGACGAGCCGACGCTGCGCGGGGCCGGCTGGATCGCGCAGCGGCGCGAGGCGGCGTGACTCGCGCTGCGATTAGCCGAGGCCTTACCCTTCAATCAGCCGACGCATGCTGCGTATGCTCAGAACGCTGAGTAAAATTACTCACAACCATGAGTACACCGTGGCTACCGTACCGTCGCCCGCAGGCGGCGGAGCTGGCGTCGCGGCTGGCCGAGCCGCGGCGCCTCATCCAGGTGGTGACCGGCCCGCGCCAGGTCGGGAAGACGACGCTGGTGCAGCAGGTCGTCGAAGGGGCCGGCGTTCCGGTTGTGTTCGCGAGCGCGGACGAGCCGACGCTGCGCGGCGCTGCCTGGATCGCGCAGCAGTGGGAGGCGGCACGGCTTGCGCTCGGCCCCGAGGGCGGGATCCTCGTCCTCGACGAGGTGCAGAAGGCCTCGGGCTGGGCGGAGTCGGTCAAGCGTCTGTGGGACGAGGACACGCGCAGACGCTGCCCGCTGCGGGTAGTGCTCCTCGGCTCAGCGCCGCTTCTCCTCCAGCGGGGGCTGGGGGAGAGCCTCGCGGGGCGCTTCGAGGTCCTCCATCTTCCCC
>JBBITY010000364.1:0-3937 GCA_037440565.1 Desulfurellales bacterium | reverse complement strand
CATGTCCGCCGCGCCAGCCACCGTAGTGTCCACCGCCACCATGATGTCCGCCGCCGTAATGGCCACCACCGCCGTGCCCGCCACCACGCCCATGACTCGGCACTGCAGGAACGACAAGCAGCGCGGCAACCAGGAGAACACCCGCCGCTGACCTTTTCACGACTGCTCCCTCGCCAAACAAGAACGTAACATCGTGAGGATCAGGAGCAAGTCCCAGTACATCACTGCCGCCTGACCTCCTGCTCCAGGACGAGCTCCAGCCGTGCCAGCTCGGTGGCCTTGGCGAGACACGACCGGATCTACCGGGCTTCTTCTCCGCTTCTGCTGAATAGTCTGCAGTACGGGGAAGAGTATTCGGCAGCGTTCGTTTGCCCGAACAGGCTTTGGCCGGGCAGGGGCTCCGCTGGCCACCGCCTGCCCTCAGAATCCGGGTGGAGAATATCCCACGGACTGACGTACCGAGCGCCTGTCACTGCGTCTTCGGAGGATCGTCGCCATTCGGCTGAGGGTTGTGGGCCGGATGCTCGGTCAAGCCGAACTTCTGCAGCCGGTACAGAAGGATGTGACGGGGAATGCGCAGGAAACGCGCCGCCTGTGACCGGTTCCAATTGGTCCGTTCGAGCGCTTGCAGGATCACTGCCTTCTCCACCTCGTCGAGACTGATGCCACCGGCGGGCAGGTCGACCCTGAAGCCTTCGGTTCGCGGCGGTCCGAAATGGATGGCTTGCGGAATGTCCGCAGCCGTCACGGCGGTTCCGGCGACGAAGAGCGCGATGCGCTCGCAGATGTTCTCCAGCTCGCGCACATTGCCCGGCCAATCGTAGGCGCGCAGCAGCGCCATCGCCTCGGGAGTCACCGTCAGTTCGCCTCCTTTCCCGTGCTTGCGCAGGAAGTGTTCGACCAGCAGCGGGATGTCTTCGCGCCGCTCGCGCAACGGCGGCAGATCGATCGGAACCACGGCCAGCCGGTAGAACAGATCGTCGCGGAATGCGCCGCGGCGGACGGCTTGGGAAAGGTCCCGATTGGTGGCCGCCACGACTCGCACGTCGATTGCGCGTGTCGCCGTCCCGCCGATGGGCTCGACTTCCCGCTCTTGCAGCACCCGGAGCAGCTTCGCTTGCAGGGCCCCGCCGAGCTCGGCGACTTCGTCGAGGAAAATCGTACCGCCATCGGCGATCTCGAACTTGCCCTTCTTGTTCTGGATCGCGCCGGTAAATGCGCCCTTCACATGGCCGAACAACTCGCTTTCGAGCAGCGCTTCCGGAATGGCCGCACAATTGACCGTGATGAGCGGTCCGCCGCGGCGTTCGCTGTTGTGATGCAGAGCCCGGGCGATAAGCTCCTTGCCAGTGCCGGTCTCGCCGGTGATCAGCACCGTTGCGTCGGACGCCGCGACGGTCCGCAGGGTGGCAAAGACCGCCTGCATTTTCGGTGACACGCCGATGATATTTTCGAACGAGAACCGCTCAGTGAGCTCGGCGCGCAGCCGCACGTTCTCCTGAGTGAGTGCGCGGTAGCGCAGCGCCTTGTCCACCACCAGCGCCATGGCCTCGAGGTCGAAGGGCTTGGTCAAGTAATCGTGCGCGCCGAGCTTCATCGCCCGCACCGCGTCTTGAATCGCGCCGTGCGCGGTAATCACAATCACGGCGGTGTGCGGAGTCCGGGCCTTGGTCTGCGCCAGGATCTCCAGGCCGGAGATGTCCCCAAGGATCACATCGGTGATGACGAGATCGAAGCCCTCGTCGAGCCGCCGCAGCGCCTCGTCGCCCGACTCCACCGCAACGACCGAGTGCCCGCGTTCGCACAGGCTGTACTCGATGACCTGTCGCAGGTTCGCGTCGTCATCGACGAGCAGGATCCTGGCCGTGTTCATATGCTGCAATCAGGCAATCAGCGGCAAGCGGACGCGAAAGGCGCTGCCGCGCTCGCCGGATGCCTCCAGCGTCAAACTGCCGCCCTGCTCACTCACCAACCGGCGGGCAATGCTGAGCCCCAGCCCCGTTCCGGAGGGTTTGGTGGTGAAGAACGGCCGAAAGATGAGCTCGCGGTTTTCACGCGCGACGCCGGTGCCCGTATCGGTAAATGTGATTTCGCCCCAGGCTTGTGCGTCGGAGTCAGTTGTGGCCCGGCACTCAATCCGCAGCCGGCCGCCCTCCGGCATCGCCTGCAGCGCGTTCAAGAGCAGATTCATGAACACCTGGGTCAGCCGGTGGATGTCCATGGCAACCGGCAGGTGCTCCACCCCATCGCGCTCGATGGCGACACGGCTCCGCTCGGCATGGCGCCGGTTCAACTCAATGACCGAACCGAGCGCTGCGACGGCGTCGGCGCATCCGCCCGTCACCGTTCCGGTGCGTGCGGCACGGAGGTACCCGTCCACGACCCGATCGAGGCGGTCCACTTCTTCGATGACAATCTTCGCGAACCTCGTTTTCTCCTGAGGGGGCGGATCGGCGGCGAGGATTTGCGCCGTTCCGCGAATCGCGGACAGCGGGTTGCGAATTTCGTGCGCGAGATCGGCGGCCAGCTCGCCAAGCGTCGACAAGCGCTCCGCCTGGCGCAGCGCCTCTTCGATCTCCCCGAGCTGCGTGGCCTGCCGCTGCAAATCCTCGTGAGCCTGCTGCAGGCGCGCGAGGGCGCCTTCCGTCTGCCGGCGATGAAAATGCTCGCGTTCCGCCAGTAGCCCGCTCAGGCCGCCCACGACGACGTACAACAGCATCTCGGCGATCCGGTCCAGCTCTTCATCCGGTGTCAGGTGAAGCTGGAAGAGCATGTGGGGGGTGTACAAGGCGGCCGCGATGAGCGCGACGGCCACCCCGCCGATGGTCCGAAACCACAGAGCGGCAAGGATGATCGGGAGGTACATGCTCCGCCGTAAGATGTCGTGGTAGAGGACGCTGTGCGGGCTGATGGAGTAATGGGCCACAGCCACTGCGCCCACCATCAGTGTGAGCACCGCAACCCGCGTCGGGGATCCGGTCGACGCGGCCCGCTTACTGGATGTGCCTTTCATCCATTCCACCGCATCCGTTTGCCTCGAACGGCCGGTTACATCCCTTCTTGAAGCAGGCGTCGCCGGTGTAGCCGCCGGGATTGGTGAACTGCAGCCACTCCGCGGCCGCGGCTCTCACTTCGGCCGCCGTCGCGTGCTGCTTCGCGATCAAGAACTTGGACAGCCCCCAGGTGCTCTTGGCGAGATTGCAGGGGCAACAGCACGTGGCGATCGAAAACCGGTCACAGCAGGGGGCGGGAATGGACGAGAGCGCTTCGTCCATAATCTTCTTCTGTTCAGGCGCCAGGACGATCGAACGGTTGTAGGAGATGAATTCTGCGGCTTGCCGGCGGGCATCGGTGAAGGTCACGGCGCTCTTCGCGAATGCCCCTCGGGCCAGCGCGGCGCCTCCGCAGAGAATCAAAGCGAGAGCGGCCAAACGGGACAGCACGCCAATGAACCGCGGGTACCTCGTGCGTGCCCTCTCCCTTCTCCTCCGTGCTTCTTGCGATTTCATGACACCTCCTGTTGTCCGTCTCGATTAGTGCAGCGACTCGTTTGCCGCCGCTTGCTGCCGTAGCTCCTGCAGGGTTCGCAGGTGACCGCCGTGCTGTGCGCGAAACGCGGCGGCCGATTCGGGCGAGGAGAAGGCGAGGATGCTCGGCAGGCAGCGATCCCAGCGCACTGGAACGGCTTCTCCCTCCAGCCGCAGTTGCTCTGCGTGGTGGGTGCACGGCGAGACCTCGCTTCCAACCACGAAGGTTGCCCCGCCCGGATCGATCGGCTTGCCGCGGTCGTGGTCCGTCACGCTGAGGATGGTGATCGCCTTGGCTGTCTGGCGGCCGTAGTTGAGCGCACAGCTCAGGCAACAGGCCTCGATCACCCCTTCGCCCTCAGCCCGGAACCGGACGACCGAATCTCGGTGCTCCCGCCGCTGGCAGACCG
>JBBITY010000363.1:0-3940 GCA_037440565.1 Desulfurellales bacterium | reverse complement strand
CCGCGCACGGGCCCGGCTCGGCTACTTCGAGTGGCGGTTCGCATCGGAGACGGCGGACCTGCGTGTCGAGGGTCAAATCACCGCAGCGAAGGAGACCTTCGTCGGCCTCCGCTATTACAACCCGCCCGGCGGCATCAAACAGTGCCTGAACAGCAAGCTCGCGGCGTGCGAGCTGACGCTGGCCGAAAAGGGACCAGGGGCGGCGGCCACGCCGGAGCGCCTCGCCACCGCGCACCGCGCCGCCTTCGAGATCTTGACCGACGATGCGAGCCACGGCGTGCCGCTGGCGGTGTGAGGCGAGGTATGGAAGGGAAGAGAAATGGCGGGCGGTGCGCAGGCGGTGTCCTGGGGGCGAGGCCCACCTTCGCCGGTTATCCCCGTTTTGTGGGCGCGCTGCGGCTGCGGAAGAAGCGCGCCAGGCACACGCCGAGGTTGCCGATCAAATCGGGCTCGCTGTTGGTGATGAAGAGCCGGTCGCCGCGGCTGAAGATTTCGCCCTGGACGCGGCGGATGGGGCCGATGCCGAACGGCTGGCGCCGCAGCTCGGTGCGGATGGCGGGAATGAGCTTGTCGAGCATGCGCAGCTGCGTGTCGTTGAGGAGGATCGCCACATCGGGCGCGAGGGTCGCCACGCGGTCGACAAAAGCCGCAATCTGGCTTTGCTCGATATTGCGCGGCGCCGACGATTTCACCTCGACGTAGATCAGCGCGCCGTCCGCCGTGCCGACGACGTCGTAATCGCCGCCGCCGGTGGCGCCATCGGGCCGCAGGTTCCACGCCGTCGCAATGCCGAACTCGCGCTGCAGGGCTTGCGCCACGAACCACTCCAGCGTCGGTCCGAAGGAATGAATCGTCTGGTCCCGCAGGCGGAATCGGCCGCCGCGCGCCCGCCGGACCAGGCCGATGTCGCACAAGGCCTCCATGAACCGCTCCACCGTCTCCAGCGAACAATAGTGCGTCAGCTCGGGCAGCGATGCCCCGGCGCGCAGCCGGATCAGATCGCGCAGGAAGAGGCGGAAGGAGTAGCGCTTCAACAGCTCGTACAGCTTCGCTTCCCCACGCCGTGTCCTCGGGGCGATCACTCCTCGGTGGCGTGCCCGGCCACACCGAATCCCGCGCCGGCGCAATGCGTACCGCACCGCCGCTTCGGACGCGGCCTCATCCGGCGCACCGGACACTCGCTCAACGTCCCTGCGCATCCGCGGCGGAGGATCTTCGGCCATCGAATCCATTCCTGAGGTCAAACACCACAAAGTCCGGGGTCTCGGTGAGCACCCGAACAGAGCTGCCCAGGAGCCGGCGTAAATCCTCCTGGCGCTCCAGCTCGTTCCGGTCCGACACGATGAAATAGTCCACGCCACCGCCGGCCTCGAAGGCACGCAGGCGCTCCTCGGCGCTCAGCACTCGTCCGCCCTGCATGGCCTCCAGGTTGAAGTCGCCGCCGCGCGGCCACCACCATCCGGACAGCTCTCCGTAGTATTGCAACGGCTTCCCGTACCACGGCACCAGCATCACCGTGCGCATGCTGTGCCCGACCGCCTGGCCGATCTGGCGCGCAACTCTGATTTCCTTCGCCCAGTCGAACTCCTCCCGCGCGTGCTGCGTGAAGTAGGAGACCGCACCAAGGGCGCACGCCAGGCACAGCGCGGCCCAGGCCAGTACGCGGCGCAGCCATTGTCTGCCCCAGCCGGAAAGCGCCGCGATCGCTACATCGGTCGCCAGCCCGAGCGACAGCGCCACGATCGGAATGAACTGGAGCTGGTAATAGTCGTGCGAATGGACGTGGTAGTTGAACACCAGACCGAACACCCCGTAGCCGAGCCATAGCCCACCGGTGAAGGCCCGGGCCCGCCCGTCCGCGCACAGCACGGTGCCGGCCGCCCCTGCGGCGAACGCCGTGTACCCGACGACGCTTCCGATCTGCTCGAGCCAGCTTCTCCAAAAATAGGCGCTCAACAACAGCGACGGAAAGAAGCTCTCCTGGGCTTGCGTTCGCAGCGAGTCGCCGAACAGCACACCGTATCCGTAAAAGGCAGCGGTCGGCCCAAAGCCGCACAACGCGTACAAGACCACGTGCGCGCCGATCGGCTCGCGCAGATGCCTCCGCCGCCGGACGGCGAGGCCGGCGAAGGCGGCCAGCGTCGCAAACACGCAGAGGGGCTTGATCAAGAAGGCGATCCCCGCAACCGAACCCGCGGTCATGGCGCTGCGCGGCGAGGGCCGTGCGTCGTCCTCCAAGATGGTGAGTAAGCTCAACAGAAGCCCCATCACCATCAGTGGCTCCGGTTGAAAGCTCCGGCTGGCCAGCACCCCGAAGGGGAGGAAGAGGTAGAAGGCAACCGCCACGACGGCCGCATTTGCAGAGGCGAGCTTCCTCGCAATGGCGTGCAGAGCCGCGCCACCGATCAGCCAGAACGCCGCCGCGCACAGCCGTGGCAACCAGAGGTGCTCCTCCCCGGCGACGCGGTACAAGACCGCCGCGAGGTGTTCCATGATCGGCGGCTCGAGAACTCCCTCCTGCCTGCCCGCCACGGCGGCGACCTCTCTCCGCCACGTCGGAATTCCTTCGTTGGTCTCGAAATAGAAACCCCGTGCAATGATGGCGGAGCGAAACTGCCGGGTCGGGTGAAAATCGAAGGGCGGCTGCGCGATGCCGGCCACCCGGATTGCAAGGGCCGCCGCGAACAGCCCGCCGAGCAGTAGCAAGCGAGCCGGCTCCTGCCGCGCGGAAAAAGGGGATAAGTCCCTTTTTGCAGAAGAAGGCGAAAAAAGGGACTTATCCCCTATTTGGCAACGAGTCATTTGCGCACCAACTCCCAGCCGCGTAGGTCGCAAATGCCAGCGCCACGCCGACGGCGAGCCCGCCCGCCAAACCGGCCGCATCTGTCGGGCTCAGCGGCGTCGCCGAGTGCTGTAACTCCCTCACCAGTTTGAACAGATCATCGCTGCGCCAGCGTTCTAGCGCGAAATTCGGCTGCCACCACGCCACCGCGCGCGTCACAAGGATCGAACCCATCTCGTAATAATCGCCCCCGAGCGAGATGAACGGGGCGTAAGCGATCGGCAGAGCGAACCCGAGGCAAACGGCCGCCCGCGATGGCCGTCCGCCTTTCTTAGCGGCCGAGCGCAACAGCGGCACGCCGAAGAGAATCGTCAGCGCGAATGGCAGGAAATCGGTCAACAGGTACGTGACGTCGTTGCCGTGAGTGTCGAAGCCGGTCAACTGCCCGGCGTAATCCGAGCCGACCGCCACGAAGGGAAACAGGCGTTCCAGGAATGCCCCCCCGTAGAGGGGGTGGATCTCCAGCCGGGTCACCTCTCCCCCGCCGAGCACACAGCCGGCCGCGTGCAGGAGCTCATGGATCGGCACATACACCCACCAGGAGAGTCCGAACGCCGACACCGCGAGCGCGAGGCAGCCGGCGCGAAACGGCCGCAGGCACGCGTCCAGCGCGTCCAAATAGTCGGCGACCGGCTGCTTCACCACACGCAACGCGCCGGACCAGCGCCCGTGGCTCCTGGACTGTCCCGCCATTGCCCGAGGGGGATCAGTACACGGACGCTCTCCCCATCGCAACGGCCGCCGATTGCCGTTGTAAGCACCGCTCTCACGATCGATCCGCACTCCGACATCGGAAACCGACCGGATTGAACGGATTCAACAAATGGCGGTCCGATCCGCCGCTAGGCGGCGCGGCGCTCAGCGCCGCACAAGACTTCGAGCGACACGCCGAGCACCGCCGCGATGCGCTGCAACTCGTCCGGGTGCGCTTGTGCGTGCCCGTTCTCGATCTCCGACAGCCGGTCGTAGGCGATCGCGGCTCGCTTGGCGAGCACCACTTGCATCACACCGCGTTCGAATCGGCAGAGCTTCACGGGCGTCAATTTCATCCAGCAACCTCCGAGCGTATGCACAGGGCTGCAAGCGGTGTGCCCCATC
>JBBITY010000362.1:0-3964 GCA_037440565.1 Desulfurellales bacterium | reverse complement strand
CTCGGTCTGGCCATGGTGTTCACCGGGGTACGCCATTTCCGGCACTGAGCCGTTCGGCCGGCGGGGAGATTCAGAACGACAGCGATGAAGGTACTGGTTATCGGCGGAGGCGGGCGCGAGCACGCCCTGGTGTGGAAGCTCCGCCAATCTCCGCACGCCGATCGGATTTACTGCGCCCCGGGCAACGCCGGCATTGGCGAGCTGGCCGAGCTGGTGGACATCGAGGCCAACGACATCGCCGCCTTGGTCCGCTTTGTCTGCGAGGAAAACATCGATCTGACTGTTCCAGGACCCGAGCTTCCCCTCACCCTGGGCATCGTCGACGAGCTGGAGGCGCAGGGCCGCCTGGCCTTCGGACCCGGCCGCGCGGCAGCGCAGCTCGAAGGCAGCAAGTCGTTCGCGAAGGAGCTGATGCGGCGCTGCCGCGTGCCGACCGGATTCTTTTCGAGCTTCACCGATCCGGATGACGCCGTGCGCTACATCAACGAGGTCGGGCCACCAGTGGTCATCAAGGCGGACGGTCTGGCAGCCGGCAAGGGCGTGATGATCTGTGAAAGCGTGGCCGAGGCGGAGAGGAAGCTCGATGAGATCATGCGCTGGAAGATCTTCGGCGCGGCGGGGGAGCGAGTGGTCGTGGAGGAGTTTCTGGAAGGCGAAGAGGTCTCCTTCATGGCGGTGACCGACGGCGCCGCGGTGCTGCCGCTCGCCTCCTCGCAGGATCACAAGCGCGCCTTCGACGGCGATACGGGGCCGAACACCGGCGGGATGGGCGCCCACTCGCCAGCCCCCGTCGTCACGCCGGAGCTGCACGAGCGCATCATGAACGACATCATGCATCCGGTGGTGCAGGCGCTCGCGCAGCGCAAGATCATCTACAAAGGCGTGTTGTATGCGGGCCTCATGATCACTCGCGACGGACCGAAGGTGCTCGAGTTCAACGTCCGCTTCGGGGATCCCGAGTGCCAAGCGTTACTGGTGCGTCTGAACAGCGATCTCTTGGAGCTCATGCACGCCACGGTCACTGGGCGGCTGCAGGACGTCCGTCTGGCGTGGGATTCGCGTGCGTCGGCCTGTGTGGTGTTGGCGGCGGAGGGCTATCCGGGCAGCTATGAACGCGGCAAGGAGATTCACGGCCTGGAGACGCTGCGCGATTGGCGGAACGGGGTTGTGTTCCACGCCGGTACGGAGCGGCGAGACGGGCGCATCGTGACCAGCGGTGGGCGGGTGCTCGGCGTCACAGCGCTTGGTGCCGCGATCGGGGACGCGGTTGCGGAGGCGTATCGCGCCGTCGAGGCGATTCGGTGGGAGGGCATGCATTTTCGGCGCGACATCGGCCGCCGGGCGATGGAGCGGGGGCAATGAAAAAGAGGCCACAGGTGGCGGTGCTGATGGGCAGCAACAGCGACTGGGAAGTGATGGCGCGCGCCGTCAAGCGGCTGGAGGCGTTCGGCATCGCTGCCGATGTACAGGTCATGTCGGCGCACCGGACACCAGCACGGGTGACCGAGTACGCGGCGCGCGCGCGCGCCCGCGGCATCGCCGTGTTCATCGTCGGGGCCGGGGCCGCGGCACACCTCGCGGGGGCGGTAGCCGCACAGACGACCTTGCCAGTGATCGGCGTGCCCCTGGATGTCGGGAGCCTGCGGGGGCTGGACGCGCTTCTCGCGACCGTGCAGATGCCCGCAGGTGTCCCGGTGGCGACGATGGCCATCGGTGCGGCGGGAGCCGAAAATGCCGCCATCCTGGCGGCCCAGATCCTGGCCGCGAGCGATTCCAAGCTGGCCAAGCGCTTGGAAGCGTTCAAGGCCGACATGGCGGCTCAGGTGGAGGAGAAGAACCGCAAGCTCCGGGACAGGAGCCCCTAACCCCTTCTTCAATGGTGGCCCTCAAGCCGTTTCGCGCCTTGCACTACGACCCGGCGGTGGTTGGCGACCTCGCAGCGGTCATCGCGCCGCCGTACGATGTGATCGGACCGGCGCAGCTCGCGCGCTTGTATGACCGCAGCCCGTACAACGTGGTCCGGGTGGACCTCAACCGCGAGGCCGACCGGTACGCTGCGGCGGCGGCCCAGTTCGCCGCCTGGCGGGCACGCGGCGTGGTCGTTCAAGACCGCGCGCCATGCCTTTACTACTATGTGCAGGATTTCGCCCTGCCGGCTGGCGGGCGCCGCGAGCGCTCCGGGGTGATGGCGGCGGTTCGCCTCGAGTCCTTCACCGAAGGGAACATCCGGCCGCATGAGCGGACGTTCGCGCGCGCCAAGGAGGATCGCTTGTGCCTGCTCAGCGCGTGCCGGGCCAACCTGAGCCCGATCTTCGGTCTCTATGCGAATCGCACCGAGGCCCAGGCCCCCGTGCGCGCCCTGAGCCAGCGCGAGACGCCGTGGGTCGACGTGACCGATGAGACCGGTCAGCGGCACCGCCTGTGGCGCGTGACGAGCCCGGCCGTGGTCGAGCACGTCCAGCAGTTCCTGCGCGACGCGACGATCTTCATCGCCGACGGGCACCATCGCTACGAAGCGGCGCTCGCCTACCGCGATCGGCGGCGGGCAGAAGGCGACGCGGATGCGGAGGCGGACTACAACTTTGCCCTCATGTACCTCACATCGATGGACGATCCGGGACTCGTGGTGCTGCCGACACATCGGATCTGGCGCGGCTCGTTCCCCGATGGCAGTGCGGCAGTGCGGGAGGCGCTCTTCGCGCACTTCGACGGCCGGGATTTTTCCGACACCGTTGCGGGAGAGCGGGAGCTGCTGACGCAGCTCGACGCGGAAAGCGCGCCCGGATGTCTCGGGCTTCGGCTCGCTGGAACCGAGAGGCTGTGGCTGCTGCGTCTGCGCTGTCCAGCCGTGCTCGATGAGGAGCTGAGCGAGTTCGACCCCGCGGTCCGCTATCTCGATGTGACGATTCTCGACGCGTTCGTCTTGCGGCGACTGCTCGGCATCGATTGCAGCCGCGTGGCGCCGGACGGGTTGCTAACCTACACGCACGACGCCGCCGAGGCGCTTGCGGCAGTCCGCAGCGAAGGGGCCGGCGCCGCATTCCTCGTGCGTCCGCCGCGCGTGCGCGAAATCGAGGCGGTGTGCCTGTCGGGCCAGGTCATGCCCGAGAAGTCGACGTACTTCTACCCCAAGCTGCTGACCGGGCTGGTGTTTTATCTGCTGGGATCCTGAAGGGGGATGCGCGACACCCCGCGCAGAATGCGGTACTGTCTTCGGCGAGGAGTTCAGCATGGAAGTCAAGCTGCTCGACTATGCCGCGGACCCGCTGGCGAAGCTCTACGGCGCGTACCGTACCTGCTATTCCTCGGACTCGCCGATGCAGATTTGGGAAAAGATTCGCAACGAGACGATCTCGAAGGAACGGATCCAGGAGTTCATCGCTGCCCGGCTGGCCACCGGGCACAGCTCGCCCCTGGAGCAGGTGGTGTTCTGGTTCGGCATCGCCGGCGTATCGCGCTCCCTTTCGCACCAGTTGGTCCGGCACCGCATCGGCATCAGCTTCGAGCAACAGAGCCAGCGCTACGTCCGCTTCAAGGAGGCGGCGATCGAGTACGTTCTTCCCGACTCGTGGAAGCGCGCCGGCCTCGAAGAGGACTTTCGCGATCTGGTGGCGCGGATATCGGCCGCGTACGCCAAGGCGTTGGACGCCGGCGTCCCGGCGGAGGATGCGCGTTTCGTTCTGCCCAATGCAGCGCCCACCAACTTCCAGATCATGGTCAACTTCGCCGAGCTGCAGCACATCGCCGACCTGCGGCTATGCGTGCGCGCGCAGTGGGAAATCCGCCGCATGGTGGCGCTCATGCGCGCCGAGGTGAAACGCGCGATCCCCGAACTCGCCGACTACATTCAGCCCAAGTGTGGCGAGCGCCGCATGGGATACTGTGACGAGACGTTGGCGGACTGGCAGAGGTGCCCGCTCGGCAAGGTGCGCCCGCACAAGAAGGCGCTGTTCGAGCTCTACGA
>JBBITY010000361.1:0-3965 GCA_037440565.1 Desulfurellales bacterium | reverse complement strand
GATGATCACCGGAATGTAGCGCCGCAACCGCTGCCACACGTTGCCGCAGTCGAAATCCAATCCGCGGCAGCGCTGCGCCTGCACCACCGTCGCGGCGGCGTCGAGAAAGACGGGCACGAGCCGAAACGCCAGACTCATGGTGAAGCCGAGCTTGTACGGCAACCCGAGGCAATGGAGCGCGTACGCCAGCTCCTCGACGCGAGTGACGGACAGAAACAGAATGCCCGCCGCGACGATGACGGTCAGCTTCATCGCCATCCCAAGCGCGAACCACGGCGCGGTCTGGCTCACGACCAGCCCGCCGACGGTCAGAAACGGCGGGCGGCCGTCGGGCCCATAGAAGAACGTCCAGATCAAGAGCGTCATGATGAAAATCAAGCCGAGCAGGATACGCAGCCGGTAGATGTTGGGCAGTGACCCCGTCCCCACGATGAGTGCGCCCAGCAGGACGACGAGCGGCACCTGCGCCGCCGGTCGCTCGACCACGAACGCCGCGACAAAGAACGCCGCCATCGACCAGACGCGCACCACGGGATGCAGCCGATGCACCCAGGTGCCCCGATCGAGATACAGGTAGAGCGACCTCATGCCGCGTCACCGGGGACCAGGCGATGAGGACCGCGCCCGCACTGAAACCACAGATGTGCACAGATGAACGCGGATGATGAGAGGACTTGCTTGCGGAACCGGGGGAATCCTGATCCCCGATCGGCAGCAATTTCTCTCCGTCGCGACCATGCAGGATACGCAAACCCCATCCTCGTTCTCGTTCATCGAGGTTCATCTGGGGCCGCAGATGTCTCTGGTTCGCGCTCTGTGGTTTCCGGGCCGAGGGCGCCAACGAATTCCTCGAGCGTCAGAGGCGTGAAACCGCAGCCAAGCCCCACCCGGGTGACGTCGGGAATCTGAAAGTGGCACTCGGCAAGCAGGGCCTCCTGGGCAAAGAGAGCGCGCAGGGGTCCGTCGAAGACGATGCGCCCTCGCTGCATCAACACCCCGCGCTGGGCGTACTCCGCCACCACCCAGGGGCTATGCGTGATGACGATCAGCGTCATGCCGTGCGCGTGGAGCCGGCGCAACAAATTCATCATGCGGAGCTGCTCGGGATAGTCGAGGCCCGTCGTCGGTTCGTCCAGAATCAGTACTTGCGGCTGCAACGCCAGCAGCGACGCCACTGCCAAGCGCTGGCGCTGGCCCTTGGCAAAGAGAAACGGGTCCGCCTCCTCGAAGCCCCGCAGGCCCACGGCCTCCAAGGCCATGGCGACGCGCCGCTCCGTCTCCGCCGCTTCCACAGCGAAGTTGCGCAAGGCGAAGGACACCTCCTCGCCGACGCTGGCGGCAAAGATTTGGTGATCGGGATTCTGGAACACGTAGCCCACATCGGCCGCGACCGCATTCAGCGGCAGCTCGCGCACGTCGCGACCGCGCAAGCGCACCACCCCGCGCCGGGCATGCAGGAGCCCGTTGAGATGCTTGGCGAGCGTCGTCTTGCCGGAGCCGTTTTGCCCGATCAGGGCGACGAACTCGCCGGCGCGCACCTGCAGCGACACCTCGCTGAGCGCCTCAGTCCCGTTCTCGTACCCGAAGTCGACCTGCTCGACGCTGAGCAGGAGCTCGCCCGGGACGGCCGGCGGCTGGGGGCGCCAACGATCGAGCTGCAGCCGCGGTCGGACGAGTTGCTGCGCCGCTTCGAGCGACGGGATTCTGGCCGCACATCCCAGCACCCGGCCGAGCCGATCGAGATCGGCTGGGCGCACCCCCGCGCGTTCCAGTCTTTCGACCTGCGGCAGCAGCGCGGCCGGCACGTCGTCGGCCACGATGCGCCCCGCGGACATCAACACCAAACGGTCGGCGCGCTCGGCAGCGGCGATCTCATGCTCAATCAGAACGATCGTGAATTCGGCGCGGCGCAGGTTGGCCAGGACCTCAAAGATCTCCAGCTTGCCAAGCGGATCCAGATCCGTCGTGGGTTCGTCGAAAACGAAAATCTTCGGCTCCAAGGCGAGCACGGCCGCAATGGCCAAACGTTGCTTTTCGCCACCGGACAACGTGGTCGGATCGCGGCGCTCGAAGCCGCGCAAGCCCACCATGGCCAGTGCATCGGCTAGCCGCCGCTCCATCGTGTCGCGCGGCACGCCGAGCTGCTCCATGCCGAAGGCAACTTCCTGTACGACATTGGTCGCGAACAACTGCGCTTCGAAGTCCTGCGACACCAAGCCCACCACGCCGGCCAGATCGCCGACCCCCTCGTGCACCAGCGGGCGCCCGAACAGGGCGACCTCGCCTTCCAAATGTCCATCTTGGAAGGCGGGAATCGTGCGGTTGAGACACTTCGCCAGGGTCGTCTTGCCCGCCCCCGTCGCCCCCATGATCACCACGAACTCGCCGCGCCCGACGTCCAACGTTACATCGCGCAGGGCAGGGGTATCGGCACCCCGATAGCGGAAGGTGACGCCGCGCAAGCTGATGGCCAATTCGTCATTCGTCATTCATCATTCTCATAGCAGCGCCACGCCGATCAGCAGCAGGATGATGATCGGCAGCAGACCGACTCCCACCTGCGCCGCGCGGGTGCCGGGAGGATCTGCGGCGAGAGCGGGGATCGCGATCTGCCCGGTCGAGAGCAAGTTGCCGGCGATCAGACCGGCAACGGTCGCGATCACCACCAGAGCGAGGCCGAGCAGGCGCACGGGGCGCGGGCGCGCCGGCCCCTCGGCGAGAATGTCGTCATACCGCAGGCCCGCCGCTTTCACACGCGGGTAGATCGCTAACAGCAGGAGCGGTGACAGGATTCCCGCGACGACGGCATTGTTGAGCAGAATGATGTTCCCCAGCACCGAGAACGGGACGAAGCCGAGCCAATTGAGCCCCCAGCCAATGGTCACCGCGCAGACCGCGGCGGAGAGCCCGACCACGGCGAGAAAGGCCAGCCAGCCGAGCGGGGAGCGCGGCACCGCCTTCGGCTATCACAACCTGACCGTGGACATGCGCGGGTTAGAGATCATGCGCGGCTTCGGATGGCCCGTGGTGTTTGATGCCACCCACAGCGTGCAACTTCCCGGCGCGGCGGGCGGCATGTCGGCGGCCGTCCACATACTTGCCGCTCTCCTACGGCGCGAAGCCACAGGCCAGGGCGCCTACTGCGACGTCTCCATGACGGACGCCGCTTTTGAGATCACCAGCATTCTGGTCGATACTTACCTGGCGTCAGGGCTCGAGCCGCGCCGGGGCCAGACCCTCACTTCCGGATTCTGGCCCTGGTACGACGTCTACGAGACGAAGGATGGGAGATACATATCTTTGGCCTGCGTAGAGCCCTGGTTCTACGAGGCCCTCTGCAAGGCAATTGGCCGCGAGGACCTTCTGGGCGGCCAGTGGGACCTGAAGCGCCGAGAACAGACCAAACGGGAGTTCACCGACCTCTTCAAGAGCGAGACCCGCGACCACTGGGTGAAAGTCTTCGCCAACGCCGATGTCTGCTTCGCGCCAGTGAACTCCATCGCCGAGGCGGTGGAGGACCCCCAAATCCAGGCCAGGGGCATGGTGCGGGAGGTTGTGCATCCGCTCCACGGCAGGGCTCTAGCCCTGGGCTCCATGCTCAAGTTCGATGGACAAGAGATCGAGTACCGGCGATGGATAACGGAACCCGGGCAGCACACCACCGAGGTGCTTCTAGAGGCTGGTTTCTCTCAGGAAGAGATCGACGACCTGCGGGCCGCAGGCGATATCGGCTAGCCCTCTGCCTCTGATATCCGCCGGAACTTGGGCAGCGTTACCTCCTCCGTCACCTTTTCGAACACCACCTCCACCGGCATGTCCATCTGAATTTCGTCCGGTGGGCAATCCACCAGTGTCGTCACCAAGCGCACCCCCTCCTCCATCTCTACCACCACGGCCGCGTAGGGCACTTCGTTCATGAAGGCGGGGTGCATTGGCCGGGCCGCCACCGTCCAAGTGAAGACGCG
>JBBITY010000360.1:0-4033 GCA_037440565.1 Desulfurellales bacterium | reverse complement strand
GCGGCCCCGGCGGATTGGAAGCCGCCCGCGTGGCGGCGCTGAGGGGCCATCGGGTGACGCTCTACGAGCAGTCGGAGCGACTCGGCGGTCAGTTCAACCTGGCGGCTGTTCCGCCGATGAAACAGGAGTACGCCAAGGCGCTTCAGTACCTGCACACCCAGGTGAAGAAAGCCGGCGTGACGATCGAGCTGGGCAAGGAGGTGACCCCCGAGCTCATCGACGCGGTCAAGCCCGATGTCGTCATCATCGCTACGGGCGCGGCCGAGGTGATTCCAACCAGCATCCCGGGTGTGGACAAGCCGCACGTGGCCACCGCCAATGACGTCCTGCGGGGCAAGTGCACCGTCGGCAAGCGGGTGATCGTCATCGGCGCTGGGGAAGTCGGCTGCGAGACCGCCGACTACGCTGGCGAACGGGGCGCCAAGCAGATCACCATCGTCGAGATGCTGAACGATGTCGCGATGGAAATGGTTCCGTGGAGCAAGGAGTTCCTGCTGGAACGGCTGAGGGGGTACGGGGTGAACATTCTCACCTCGGCCACGGTCACGGAGATTCTGGACGACGGGGTGGTGTTCACCAGAAACGGCAAGCGCGAGTCCATCCGAGGCGTGGACAGGGTCATCCTGGCCATGGGGGCGAGGCCGGTCGACCATCTCTCGGAGCGGGTGAGGGACAAGGTCGCCGAGGTCTACGTCATCGGCGACGCCAAGAAGCCGCGCCGCGCGCTCGACGCAATTCACGAAGCGTACGAGATCGCCCGCCGGATCTAGCCACCTTCGAAGATGGCGAACAACCGTAATTCCGAAATGATGGGATTCGACCTTGCGAAGGCCGGCGCACGGGGCGCGGGGGCGACGCCCCGCATGCAATCAGAGTCGATTCTGCAGGATGGACCTCACCTACTCCCCTGAAGACGAGGCCTTTCGCGCCCGCGTCCGGGCGTGGCTGCGCGAGCATCTGGCCGAAGCGAAGCGAACGCCGCAGGGGCGGCGCGCCGCGCTGGAGCACGCCAAAGCGTGGCAGCGCGCGATGTACGAGGCAGGTCTGGTCGGCATCGCCTGGCCCAGGCAATACGGCGGCCAGGACGCCTCGGTGACGCAGCAGGTCATCCTCAACGAGGAGCTGGCCCGCGCCGGCGCGCCGGCGCTGATCAACACGGTGGGCCTCAACATCCTCGGGCCGGCACTCATCGTGTACGGCTCGGAGGACCAGAAGCGGCGGTTCCTACCCAAGATCCTCACGGCCGAGGAGATCTGGTGCCAGGGATTCTCCGAACCCAACGCGGGATCGGATCTCGCCGCGCTGCGCACGCGAGCGGTCGAAGACGGCGACTATTTCGTGGTCAACGGCCAGAAGGTGTGGAGCAGCCTCGGGCCGATTGCCGATTGGTGCTTCCTCCTCGCGCGCACGGATCCGGCAGCGCCCAAACAGGAGGGCATCAGCTACCTGCTCATGGACATGAAGTCGCCGGGGGTCGCCGTCGTCCCCATTCGGCAGATCACTGGCCGGAGTCACTTCAGCGAGCTGTTTCTCGACAATGTGCGCATTCCGAAAGCGAACCTCGTGGGCAAGCTGAACCAGGGCTGGGAGATCGCCAAGGCCACGCTGGCCTTCGAGCGCTCGGGACTGGCCGGCGTGGTCGAGCTGGAACAGAACATGTCCCGCTTGCAGAAACTCGCGGCCCTCACCGGCCGACTGCGCGATCCGATTGTGCGACAGCGCCTCGCGCAACTGATGATCGAGAAGGAAGCGCTGAAGTACACCGGCTACCGGGCCTTGACGGAGCAGTTGCGCGGGCAGCCGCCCGGGCCGGCGTCGGCCATCGGCAAGTTGGCAGCGTCGGAGCTGCGCCAGCGCTTAATGGACGCGGCGATGGAAATCCAGGGGCCCTACGCCGTCCTCGGGCGGGGAAACGCCCAGGCGCTCGACCGCGGCCGCTGGCAGGGGCTGTATCTCGACGCCCGCGCCTACACGATCGGCGGCGGCACATCGGAAGTGATGCGCAACCTCATCGCCGAGCGCGCGCTGGGATTGCCGAGGGGAAACTGAGACAGAGCGCTGAGCCCTCGTGGGCAAATGCGTCGGGGTGGAGCATGCGGTCGGCGCGGCGTCGTTCCGGTCTTGAGGGCGGGAGCACTGCTCCCGCCCCAGCCGGTGCGCGGGGTTTTTTTGACAAACTCTGACTGGCAAGGAGGGAGCCATGGACCCCATTCTGGCGATTGACGTGATGAACCACCCGCCCGAGGCCCGGCGTGACCTCGGGGCGAATCCGTTCCAGTATGAAGAGTTCAAGATCATGATGCGGACGACTTTTAAGAGCGTGTTCGCCAAGCGCGAGCGCAAGGCCGAGGGCGGTGCGGAGGCGAAGGCCGACGAGGGCAAGAAGAAGCCCCGCGTGCTGACCGGCCACGCGTCGGTTGCCGAGCTGATCGCCGACATGGATCGGCTCGGCTACGGGCAGATCGTGATCTGCGCGACGAAAATGTGGTCGTACCACCACCACCACAAACTCATCCTCGATTACAGCGTCGACGACGTGGGCCAGTTGGTCGCAGAGGGCAAGGGCCGGATCGTCGGGGCGGCCGGCTACAATCCCTTCCGCATCGAGGAGAGCCTGCGCGACATCGACAAGGGCGTGAAGGAGTACGGCTTCAAGTACGCCTGGCTGCACTCGCTGTCCTTCGGCCTGGCGCCGAATGACCGCCGCTGTTACCCGCTGTACGCGAAGTGCAACGAGTTGGACATCGCCGTCGGCATGCAAGTCGGGCACTCGGCCGAAGTGCTGCCCTCGGACGTCGGGCGGCCGATGCTCGTCGATGACGTGGCCATCGACTTCCCGAACCTGCGCATCAATCTCTCGCACACCGGCTGGCCGTGGATCGACGAATGGTGCTCGATGCTGTGGCGGCATCCCAACGTGTACGGTGACATCTCGGCGTACTTTCCGAAGAGTCTCGATGAGCGACAGATCCGATTCATGGACAGCTCGCGCGGCCGCGACAAGGTCCTTTTCGGGACCAATGGCCTCGGATTGGAGAGGTGCCTCAAGGAATTCCTGGAACTGCCGATCCGCGACGAGACCAAGGCGCGCGTCCTGCGCGACAACGCGATCGAGTTCCTGAAGCTCGGGTGACACGGGAGGCGGACGCCCGCCCCAGGCCTTCGCGCGGACGGGCTCTCCGCGGGCATGACGACCGAGCATCCCTTGGGCCGCAGGCGCCAGTTCGCGCCAAGAATCCCTTTTGCAAGAGTGGGAGAAGGCCGTGTGCTTTTGCTAGTCCTGCCAATGCCACTTCGGTCCCGCGGACGGAATTCTGCCGCCATCCCAAGCGGTACAAGCCTTGCTCGGCTGCCTCGCGTCCCTGTCGTCTAGAGGCCAAGGACGCCGCTAGCCTGTCTGGAAGCATGAGGGCAGGTGGTTTTGGGAGTGGGTTTCGGAATCAGTCGAAAAAAGCGTGACACCAATCCCAGAGCTTCTCACGGCGGAAACCGAGGTTCGAATCCTCGCAGGGACGCCTCCGCAATTTTCGATCGCGGATTTCCGATCGCGGAACAAGCAGCAGGCCGGACGGGTTTGCCCAGGACCCGCTAACCGTGCCCGAACGTCGCTTCCCGGCGCGCTCTTGAATCGGCGCCGCGACGGGCCCTCCTTTGCAGGCATGAGAAGCCCCCTTCGCCCGTGCCCGCCCCGGGCCGAAGGGAGCGCCTTGGCTTGGTTCTTGTGAACAGAAGCCGCCCCGCGTGCGGCTGGTAAAGAATCTTTGACGGTGAAAAGAGGAAGGTAAACGGTGGCACTGTGCGGAGGCGGGTCAAATTCATGATCGGCGGCGCGCTCATCGTCCTCGCGGTGACGTATCTCGTAGCCGCGGGCATGAATAAGACGACGAGCGCCTACTATCTGACCGTGAGCGAAGCGGCACGTGACAAATCGGTCCACCAAGGCCGGGCAGTGCGGATAAAAGGAAAAGTGCGTGAAGGCAGCGTCGATTGGCGTGCCAAGGAACTCCGGCTGATGTTCACGCTGACGGACAAC
>JBBITY010000359.1:1662-4039 GCA_037440565.1 Desulfurellales bacterium | reverse complement strand
CGCGCCTTCCAGCAGGCCCTTACCCGGCACGTGATTGCACTCCAGCCGAATGCCGTCCGGATCCTCGAAGAGCACGGAATAGTAACCGGGCGCCCAGCCGGCCTCTTCGGGTGGATGCACGATCTTGGCGCCGATGCCACAGAGGAACTGGTGCAGCGCGTCCACGTCCTCGCGCGTGCGGGCGCGAAAACACACGTGGTGGAGTCCGACACGGAACTGGACGAAGCGCTCGCTGCGGTATCGCTCCTCGGCCTTCACGATGCCGACCGCCGTGCGGCCGCCGACGCTGTACAGCATCTCATCGGTTTGCACGACCGGCGTGAGCCCGAGGAAGCGGAAGAGCTGCTCGTAAAAGGGCCGGCACGCCTCAAAATTGCTCACCGTGAGCATCACATGGGCGATGCCGTTGATTTCCATGTCGTCTCGCCCGAGCGCTACTTCCGAAACCGTGACGGAAAATCCGTGCCGAAGTCCCGGTCCGGATGGAGCTTCCGCGCTCGCGCGATCAGCACCTCTTCGCTCTCCTCGTTGTTCGGATCCGGAATGCAGCAGTCGACCGGGCACACCGCCGCGCACTGCTCTTGATCGAAGAAACCGACGCACTCCGTGCATTTCTCGGGAACGATATAATAGTAGTCCTGCTGCAACGCGGGATGCGACACGCCGTCCAACTCCCACTGGGCCCCACCCTCGTAGATCGCCGTGTTCGGGCACTCGGGCTCGCACGCGCCGCAATTGATGCATTCTTCCGTTATCGTCGTCGACATCGAAACCTGCCCTCCGCGCAAGACAAACGCGCGCACCCTACCACAGGGTTCCTGAGCGGTAAACAAAAGGCGCCCGATCGCCTCCGCCGTTCAGCAACGGCCCCAGCTAGCCAGAGACGGGCTCGCTCTGCTCGGAAACCGCAACCGGCTCGACTTGGGGGCGTTCGCGTGCCGGCCGCAGCACACCGGTAGTCACGACCGGCGGCCAAGCGGCAAGCGAGCAGGCGAACGCCACGGAAGGATCAAATCGGGCGGAATGTGCAAAACCCTGACACTCAGCCCACCGCCCGTGCGGTGCCAACCCCTATCCGAGGATCTTGGGCGCCACCGCCTGCGCGCGTTCTGCGCCGAGCCGCTCGAGGACCCTGGCCGCAAGGTCCAGATAGATGCGGCTCACGGGGTGGTCCGGCTGCTCCACGACCAGCGGCGTGCCGGCGTCGCCGGTGGCGCGAATTTCCGGCACCAGCGGAACCTGCGCGAGCAGGGGCGCGCTGAACTCGCGCCCCAGGCTGGCGCCGCCGCCGCTCCCAAAGATCTCGTCGCGCTCACCACACTGCGGGCACTGGTAGTAGCTCATGTTCTCGACAATGCCGAGCACCGGGGTGTTCACCTGGTTGAACATCGCGATGCCTCGCCCGACATCCAGCAGCGACACTTCCTGCGGTGTCGTCACCACCACGCCGCCCGAGAGCGGCACCTGTTGGACCAAGGTCAGCGGCGCGTCGCCGGTTCCCGGCGGCAGGTCGATGACCAGCACGTCGAGCGCGCCCCACTGCACGTCGCGGAGGAACTGGCGCACCAACCCCGTCACCAACGGCCCGCGCCAAATCACCGGTGTGGACTCGTCGAGAAAGAAACCCATCGACATGACCTTCAGGTCGTACTTCTGCAGCGGCGCGATCTTCGCCTTGTCCACCGCCTGCGGGCGTCCCGAGAGACCGAGCATCGTCGGAATGCTCGGGCCGTACACGTCGGCGTCGAGCAGTCCGACGCGCTGCTTCAACCGCACCAGGGCGCAGGCCAGATTCACCGCCACGGTCGATTTGCCGACGCCGCCCTTGGTGCTCGTCACGGCGATGATGTCGTTCACCCCTGGCAGCGGCTCCGCGTCGCCGACAGACGCCCCGTGTCGGTGCACGACCTGGACATCGACCGACGTCACGCCAGCGAGCGCCCCAACGGCTCGGCGGATGTCTTCGAGCGTGGCCTTCACCACTGGCGGCGGCAACGGCCCGGGTTCGAGCTGCACCACCACCCAGCCGTTCCGAAGTGTCACGTCGCGCACCATGCCGGCGGCGACGATGTCCCGCTTCAGCCCCACGGGGCGGATTTCCGCCAAGCGCTCGCGCACGTCGTCGATGGTCGTCACGTGGCTCGCTCGCTCCCGGCTGCCGCCACCGGCAGGCACTCCGCGCACGGACACAGCTCGCGCAACGTCTGATAGCTGTAAATGCCCGTGTCGTGGCCGTCGCTCCACTGGATGTTGACGGCATAGCGCCCGACCACGCTCATCTGCACCGGGTAGATCTCACCGGCTTGGCCGACGATCGGTAGGCTCCGCCGCGGCTGTTGTCGACACACGGCGCACGGGCAGTGGTCGCGCAGGTAGT
>JBBITY010000359.1:0-1643 GCA_037440565.1 Desulfurellales bacterium | reverse complement strand
TCCGACTGGTGACCGTCGTCCCACGCGATGCGCACCCAGTGCGTGCCCAAGCGGCGAATCTCCGTGGGAACCGGTGATCGATGCGCCATCGCCGCGAAGGTAACGGCTCACCTTTCGGAACGCAACATGGCCCGATCGCAACGGGCGCGCGGATGAGGAAGGAGACCGGCACCTGTCACCCGACACCGCTTACCTTGACACCCCGCTGCATTCTGACAATATCGCCGGCGAAGGGAAAAAAGACGGAGGGTCGATTGAGCACCGCTCAGCTCACTCGCGTGCGCCCGATGCCTCCGGCGCCTGCGGTGCTCGTCGCCCGCGAGCTGGACTTGGTCGAACGGCGCCTCGCAGCGCTCTTGCGCTCGCGCGAAGCGCGCCTCAGTGATATCGCGGCGTACCTCATCGGTGCCGGCGGCAAGCGCGTCCGTCCCGCCGTCACGGTGCTGATCTTTCGCGCCTGCGGCGGCGCGGACCTGACCGACATCGTCGACGTCGCCGTGGCCCTCGAGCTCATTCACTCCGCCAGTCTCCTGCACGACGACATCATCGACGGCAGCACCGTGCGGCGCGGCCGCGACTCGGCGCTGCGGAAATACGGCGCGGCGGACACCCTGGTGACGGGGGATTTCCTTTTCAGCCGTGCGTTCCAACTCTGCGGCCGTTTCGATGAACGGCTCATCAACTGGGCCGCCGAGGCCTGTGTCAGCCTCACCGAAGGGGAGATCATGCAGGGCCGCTTCCGGCGCAACCCGGCGGTGACCTACAGCGACTATCTGGAGATCGTCACCCGCAAGACCGCCTCGCTCTTCGAGCAGGGCGCGCGCACGGCCGACTACCTGGCGCAGGCGAGCGAGGCGATTGTCGAGGCCATGGCACGCTGTGGACTGCACGTCGGCCGGACATTCCAGATGGTCGACGACCTTCTCGACATCACCGCCGCCGAGGCGCAGCTCGGCAAGCCAATCGGTCTCGACGTCCGCGACGGCAACCCCTCGCTGCCGGTCGTATTGGCCATCCAGGACGACAGCGAAGTGCGCCGCCTGTTCCAGAAACCTGTGCTCACCGACGGCGAGTTCGCCGCCCTGCTCCAGCGGCTGCGGCGGCCCGATGTCGTGGAAGCGGGCTACCGCTTGGCAATCGAGCACGCCGGGTACGCGCGCGCAGCGCTCGCCGCCTTGCCCGACTCGGCCTACCGCCAGAATCTTTTCGCCCTGGTCGACCAGCTCGTCGACCGGGTGGCGTGAGCGGCACCGTACGGACCGGACCGGTAGCGCGGTGGGCAATGTCCGGGCACAGTCACCAGCCCGTCGCAGGGGCGCGCGGCCGTGCGTCCCTATGCGTCGTGAACGAATCCCTCGGGGTGGAGCAATGCTCCGCGCCTCAAGAACGCAGCGGGGCGCGACGCGGCGCCGGTCTTGAGGGCGGGAGCACTGCTCCCGCCCTTCCATCAGTGCAATGACCTACCCCGCGCCGGCTACCCCAGCTTCAGTGCGCCCATCCACCAGAAAACGAGGTAGCTGCCGGCCAGGCCGGCGAGGCCCAGCAGAGCGGCCGCGTCCACCGCACCGAAGCGATACGGCTGCAGCGCGGTGCGCGGCCGGTTCGATTGAAAGCCGCGCGCTTCGAGCGCCATCGCCATGTTG
>JBBITY010000358.1:0-4042 GCA_037440565.1 Desulfurellales bacterium | reverse complement strand
GTTCGAGCGCACCGATGCGAACACCAGCGGCAGCACGAGCGCCTCGCACATGAGCGCAACTGAACCGGCGCTGCCGCGAATCGCGCCCACGTCGAAACGATACGCTCCGCCCGTCAGTGTGTGCGGCCGGAAAGCCACCTCGGTGGAGCCGAGGGAATCCCCGCTCACCTCTGCCGCGCTGATGGCGGCAAGCGCTCGGACGACGGTGAGGTGCTGTGGCTGGAGGCCTGGCTTCGGCCGCCGAGCGCGAATGTGCGTGATCGTTACCGGGCGGCGCAGCGAAACCGCGACGGAAAGCGCCGTGCGCAGTATCTGCCCGCCTCCCTCACCGTAGGAACCGTCGAGGGTCAGCACCGCGTTCCCCTCCGGCGCATCGGACCCCCATCTTACCGAGAGCCGGTGAGAAAATCTCTCGGGGTGGAGCCGCTCCACCCCGAGAGGGACTGGCGACAAACTCCCCCGCCCAGCCGGACTCGAGTCATCCCCCTTTCAAAAGGGGGATCGAGGGGGGAATCAAATGATCTATCTCTCAAATCCCCCCTGGCCCCTTTTCCGAGAGAAGGAACCTGCAATCACGAGAAAGTCGACAGTCCCTCAAGCGGGAGAGGGGGTCCACACGTACAAGCGTCGGATCTTCTGCATCTCCGAGTGGCCGAATGGGCCACGGGGACTCCGCGGCAAACTCATTCCGGCCTACGACGAGCGGACGGTGAACCGCCCCTCGAGTTCCCCCAGCTTCTCCATGACCCCGGTGTACTCCAGCTCCGACATCGGCAACATCGCCGGGCCGAAGAAACCTTGGCGGCGCATCTCCATGGACTTGTCGGCCACCCGTTGACGCACGGTATCCCAGAACGGATGCGCAAAAGCGTCGACCGGCTCGGTCAGCTTGCCTTCGCGCACACAGAACGCTGCGCAGGTCACCACAGGCGGCCCGTCGAAATAGCTGATCGTCGAGTTCAGCGGCACGGGCATGAGCGGCACGTTGTGGGAGCCGCGCATGCCGCCCGCGACAAAGTGCGCCACGTGGAAAGGCGCCAGCATCTCGCCGGTGGCCGGAAAATCCATCTGCGCGCGGACCAGCATCACGGGATCATCCTTGCCGGTGTACTTGCCCGCGATGTTGTGGAGCCGCGACGTCGCCACCACAGCGGCTTGCTCGCCCGAGGCGCGCGACCACACCGATTCCACCACGTAGCGCTCGGTGTCCCGCAGCAAGGTCGCAATGTCATACAGTTCCTCGGGCGCGTTCAGCGAGATCACCCGATCGCCTTCGGTGTAGTTGACGTCCATGATCACGAATCGGAAGCCCTTGGCCATCCTCGGCGACAAGATGAGACCCGGCGTGTTCATGGGGTCCGCGAAGGCGAGATACAAAGGAAGATTGAAGGCATCGGTCTTGTCGGCCGCAAAAAACAGGAACGGTTCGTTCGGACGCTCTTCGAACGCCATCTCCGCCGCCGCCGGCCCGAGGCCGTGTATGTTGCCGGAAAACGCGTCCTTCAAGAGATCCTGGCCAGCCCCATACAGCCCTTGCTCCTTGGCCACCTTCGTGCCCGCGACGAAGGCATCCCACGCGAGCTTGTGCACCCGCTCGTCGCCGACGCCGCGGGTGTGAGTCATGAGGATGGCCACATCATCCCCGGTCGAACTGATGTAAGTGTCGGCGAGAAACGCTTTGCCTTCCTCCCGCACATGGGCGCGCACGGCTTCCATCAGGCGCTGCGAGGGCGCCAGATGCCCGCCGATGGAGCCGACATCCGCCTTGATGACGCTGATCGTGGTTTTCATTTATCCCTCCTCGTGAGACTAAAAGACGAAACGGCGAGGACATATCGCGCGCGCAAGAACTTTGCCAGCCCTCAAGAGGCACGACGGAAAGATTTCGCTCTTTGCGATGGGAAAATCCGGCGTATGGAGTTCCCTACCTTCGGAAGACTCCGAACGTCACCGCGCGCGAGCTGCCCACAGGATAGCCGCCGCCGGCTGGCTCGCTCCTTGCCGAAGGATGCGGCGCAATGGGTGAGCGCGAGCGCATACACGGGCGCTGGGCACAGGAGCCGCGGCTCCGCGAACGGGTCGGCGACGTGACCGTCTCCTTGACCGGACCGGTGGTGGTCTTGGAAGGCACGGTTGAACGCCTGGCCACCAAGCGCCTCGCTGCACGCATCGCCGCCGAGGCCGTCGGCGCGACGGAGATCGAGGACCGCGTGCAGGTCCGGCGCGCCGCCCAAGCCGACGACCAGCGCGTGCACCGGCACATCGTCGACGCCTTCACGCAGGACCCGTACATCGACGAGAACGCGATCACGGCGACCGTGCACTCCGGTGTGGTGACCCTCACGGGCACGGTCGGATCGCTGGCCACGAAGCGCCTGGCTGGCGTGATCGCCTGGTGGATTCCGGGTGTGGTCGACGTGCGCAATCAGCTCACCGTGACTCCGCCGGAAGAAGACAGCGACGCGGAAATTCGCGAGTCGGTGATCACCGCCCTCGACAAGGACCCGCTGGTCGATCACACTCGGATCGCCGTCGGCGTGCACGATGGGGTCGTCACCCTGCGCGGCACAGTCCCGAGCGACGTGGAGCGCGAGTGCGCCGAGGAAGACTGCTGGGCGATTTGGGGAGTGCGCGAGGTGCACAACCACATTGCGGTAGACCGTTCGTGAAAGGATGCGCGCCAGTCCAGCCTTCCGCGTCGGCACGGCTTCGTGGACCGACCCGACTCTGATAGCCAGCGGGGCTTTTTATCCCCCGGCGGCGCGTACCGCAGCCGACCGCCTGCGTTTTTACGCCGAGCATTTTGACACCGTCGAAGTGGATTCGACGTACTACGCGCTGCCATCCGAGCGCAATGCTGAGCTCTGGGCCGAGCGGACGCCCGCCGACTTCATCTTCCACATCAAAGCCTTCGCGCTGCTGACGACCCACGGCGCTGAGACCGCCCGCCTGCCGCGGGCGATCAAGGCGCTCTTGAGCGAGGAGGAACTGTCGAAGCCGCGCCTGTCACATCCGAGCACGGCGGTCCGCGACCTGGCGTTTCAGATGTTCACGCAGGCGCTCGAACCGTTGCGGCGGGCGGACAAGCTGGGCTTTCTCGTGTTTCAGTTCCCGCCCTGGTTCACCGCCACGCGCGAAAACGCGCGCTACATCGAGGAGTGCAGGACACGACTGCCCAGTCACCGCCTGGCGGTCGAGTTTCGCCACGCCAGTTGGCTTGCCGAGGCGCGGCGCCAGCGGACGTTCGACTTCCTCCGCTCGCTCGGGCTCGCCTACGTGATCGTCGACGAGCCGCAGGTCAATGGCTCCATTCCGCCGATCTGCGCGACGACCGCGGACGACGCCTACGTGCGTTTTCACGGCCACAACACGGCGAACTGGGTCAAGAAAGGCATCTCGGCGGCGGAGCGGTACAAGTACCTCTACAGCGAGCGGGAGCTGGCAGACTGGGCGGGCCGGTTGCAGAGGTTGCAAGTCCGCACGGCGCACGTGATCTTCAACAACTGCTACGCCAACTTCGGCGTGATGAACGCGACCACGATGAAGCAGTTGCTGGCACACCGGTGAACTCGATTTTCGATCTCCGCCCTCACTCTCGATTTCCGATTTCGGAATCCTCACGTCCGGACTTTATCCGTGTGCAGTACAAGCGGTAGAAATCCTTTTCTTCACGAAGCCCAGCCGATGCGGGGCGCCAGTCCGCATCAGATGACGGCTGAAGATCGAATTCCATCGGAGGCGGGGCTACGCCCCTGCGCCCCGCCGAGGGGCAAACCATCTGGGCCTGGTTTTCCCCTCGGCCGCCTCTTTCCAGGCCTGGACTCGGCCGGAATAGGTTCGGGCGGCACAGGCCGGCCACCACGTGCGGCTGTTCGTGCGGAAGGATCGTCCGTACACGCGCACGCCGCCGGCCCGACGGCACCGCTGGCCTCGTACGGGTTCATTCCTGCAAAGACCGTCGCTGGCGTCCGCGTCACGCGTGCGCCGGCCTTCGAAAGGTCGCGGCCCTCCATCTTGATGTTTTCGACCCACTGCCGCTCCT
>JBBITY010000357.1:0-4043 GCA_037440565.1 Desulfurellales bacterium | reverse complement strand
GCGGGCGCTGGGCACGCTCCAGACGCACCGCTTCAAGGACATCTGGTTCGGCGAGTCGTACCGCAAGTTCCGCGGCGAGATCAGCGACCTGCCGAACTCAGACAAGGAGGTCAGCGGCTGCCGCTGCTACAACTGTAGCTTCGCCCTGCACAACCTGTCGATGCACAAGTATGTGCACCCGTTCTCGAGCGGCGTGAGCGCCGGCGCGGGGTATGGGTTGGCGGATTTGAAGAGGTTCATTTTTGGTTGAGTTGTTGCGGCCAGAGAGCGTTTCGAGCTGTTATTACCCGGGTCAGTAAACAAATGACACCTCAGCGGCCATTTGTCCCGGCACTCCAAATGCGTCGAACACTGCGGGTGTCACATGTTTACTGACCGGAGTAATAGTTGGGAGTTTCGGTGTGAAGGCAACGGCGAACAAGCAAGCAGATAGGACCGTCGGCGGGGGACCGGGGCGTGCGCAGGACACGTGCGCCGCCGTGGCCGCGGCCGTGGTGCCCACCATCCTGGCGCTCTTATCAGTCGTCGGCGTGTCGCCGGCGCGGGCCGAGTTTGTACCGGGCTACGCATACGTGGCGGACGGAGCGATTCCGCCGTGCTTCGACGGTGGGCCGCCGGACCGGATTTGGGAGGTCAACCCGCAGACGGGCGAGTCGCGCGTGTTCGCGACGATCCCGCCACAGTACTGCGGCGGACTCACCGGACTGACATTTACGCCGGACGGCCGGCACTTGCGCGCATCGGCGGCGATTGCAGGGAGCGTTCTGGAGGTTGACAGTGACGGCAACGTGGGCGTGGCGCTGGACCGCGAGGATGGGCTTGTGTTTCCGATAGGCGCCAGCAATCTAGCGTACGATCGCGCCGGGAGTTTCTGGGTCGGCGACTTTTTTCCGGCAAGAGTTCTTCGCTTTCCGTCCGCCAGCGGCCCGCCCGAGACCGTTTTGGATGGGAGCAATTCGTTGGTGGACGTAGCGGCCATCACGTCCAGCCGGTCCGGAACCATGTGGATTGCCCAGGCAGAGCGCAGATTACCCAACCTCTTTCGTGTGTCCTCAGAAGGCGACGTGACTCCGCTACACCTGGACGGCCTCCTGCCTGTGTCGATCGCAGTGGGTGATGCCGAGATGCTGTATGTGCATTCCGGGAATTTCGGAGTATTCAAAGTTCCAGGCGGTGACCCAGATCAAACTACATTGCTAGCAGATGATGACCTGCCGGGCGACAGTTTGGCCCTCTCGATTGATGGAAGTCGTGTCTTTGTCGCGGGCGTCAACGAGTTTGTCGTTGTTGATGTGTTGTCCGGAGACGTCTTGCTTCGCAGCGACATTGCCGGTTCAAATGCCGGCACGGGCATTGCCGTATACGTACCGGAAGCAGCGACACTCATGCTCGTGCCCGGCGCGTTTATGGCACTCCGCAGTCGGCACCGCAAGTCGAAAGGATAGCACAGATGTTATGCAAGAGCGAGTTGATTACACATCGCGTTCTGCTGGTCACTGGGCGTTGGTCGCTGGGGCATATTGGGCTTGCCCAGCAATGGCCGGCATGCCCCGACCCTATTGAAAGCTGCGCGCTGGAAGGGTGCTGGGACGCGAGGAGGTCGCTGCCGTTCGCGCCGGTGCATTCCGTGCTTCTTCGGACAGGGAGAGTGCTGCTCGTCAATTCAAGCGCCGATGCCGACAACCCGCTAATCGGCTTGCTTGATTGGCCGGCTGGCACATTCCAGCAACTCGAGCACGGGCCGGAGGCCGAGGGCGGAGCCAGGGACCATAACATTTTCTGCGCGGGGCACGTCGTACTCAGCAACGGATCCGTCTTGTTCAGGGGCGGAATCTTCCTGTCATTTCATGCCTCGTACACCTCAGTCTATGTTCCGGACTTGGCCCGTGGCCTCGGCACTTGGTGCGAAGGTCCGCTAGAGTTCTGGAACGACGGACTGAACGACATCGCCACCTGGCGATATTATCCATCGCTCATGAGCACGGCCACCGGCGTACTCGCATTTGACGGCAACGTTCTCAACATGGGTCAGGACAACTGTCCCAATCCGAGCACCGGAAACGCGAACATGCCGGCGGTCTATTCCACGCAGGGAGAAGTTGGTGTCTGCGGCTCATGGACGCGACTCGACGACGCCGAGTACTTCCTGGAAAACTGCCCAGGCCACCAGTCCGGCGAGCCGGACAGCTTCGCGCTCGGCTGGTATCCGTTCACGTTTCTGCTGCCGGACGGCAGCACCTTGGCGGCCGGCTACTCCGACCTCACCGACGCGCGCGACCCGGACCCGTACAGGACGCGGCTGCTCGATCCGACGCGCACCATGTGGCAGCAGGTTGAACCGACAGCGACCGTGGGACAATCGGCGGTGTTCTTCCAGAAACGGGTCGGCAATGAAGTGCGCAGCATCGTGATGAAGGCCGGCGGAAACTCGCAATCCGGCTTGGTCGAGGTGGCTGGCAGCGACCAGGTTTACACGCTCGACGTGACCAATACTTCCAATCTCGCCTGGGTCACGGAAGATCCTCTGCCTACAAATCGCGTGGACTTCTACCTGGTCGCGCTTCCGGACGGAAGGATTCTGGCGATCAACGGACTTCTTTTCGCGTCCGGAGAGAGCGGCGCAGTGGCCGTTCGGCGACCGGCGCTCTATGACCCGTACATTGCCGAAGGGGAGAACCGGTGGCGCGAGATGAACGCCTGCTCGGAGATCGCGCGCCCGCATCACAGCGTGGCGATCTTACTTCCGAGCGGCGCGGTGCTCTCCGCCGGCGGTGACTTTCCCGGCGAGGCCGCGTCGTATGAGATCTACAAGCCGCCGTACTTCTTCCAAGGCACGCGGCCGGCGATTACCAGCATCCCCGCCAGCGCCGTCTACGGCACGTGGTTCAATGTTCACCTTTCTGTCGCTGCGAGCAGCGTCACGGCCGTGCGGTTGATCCGCCCCGGAGCGGCCACGCACTCGTTCGACCAAGACCAGCGGATGCTCGAACTGGAATACACGGTGCTCGATGCCGGCACGATTCGCGTGAAGGCCCCGCAGAACGGCAACGTCGCGCCGCCCGGCTACTACATGCTGTTCGTGGCGACCGGGACGAACGGCTCACTGCCCTCGGAGGGAAAGTTCATCAAGATTCGCAACTATCTTGAACCAATCTGAGGTGTTGAGTGGCCTATTCATGGCCGATTCGGTGTGGCGTCGGCCTGCGGAAGCCGGCACGGAAGCAACGTCGGCCGCATACTGTCCGAGGCACTAGCGCAGAGGTGATAACGCCGTGATCGCACAATCCAAATCGCTGCCGCTGTTCAACTCGGCCGTGGACTTTCAGCTTCGCCGCCCGACCGACGCCGGCCGGACCTGGCGCGTGCTGCTGATCAACCCGCCGTTCCAGCGGCTCAAGGGGGTGTACAACCTGTACTTCCCGCTCGGCCTGGGCTACCTGGCCGGCTCGCTCAAGGCGGCCGGCTTCGACTGCGGCATCTACAACGCCGAGAACCCGCAGCGCGACGAGGTCGTCGCCCACAACCACCTCTCGCTGCTCGAGCAGCATTGGGAGTACATCAAGGCCCTGCACGACGACTCGCACTTCGTCTGGCAGGAGGTCCGCCGCACGATCCAGAACTTCCGGCCGGACATTCTCGGCGTTTCCGTCCTGACGCCCGTGTACGGCTCGGCCGTGCGCGTGAACAAGATCGCGCGCGAGCTGTTCCCGAACGTGCGGATCGTCTGGGGCGGGCCGCACCCGACCGTCCAGGCGCAGGAGATTCTTCGCGACGAGCCGGAGGTCGAGTTCATCGTCGGCGGCGAGGGCGAGGTCACGATGGCCCAGCTCTGCACCGAGCTGCGCGCCGGCAGCACGGATTTCTCCCACGTCGACGGCATCACCTGGCGTCACCCGCAGCGCGGCGCCCTGGAGAACAAGCACCGCGAGTACGCCGACGACCTCGACGCGCTGCCCTGGCCGGACAAGTCGGCCAGCATCTACCTCGACGCGTATTTCCGCGACCCCGAGCGCGCCCAACTCGGCAACCTGTTCGGCAGCCGC
>JBBITY010000356.1:0-4044 GCA_037440565.1 Desulfurellales bacterium | reverse complement strand
CGCGATGTTCCACCGCTCGATCGTCGAGATGCAGACGGGCGAAGGGAAGACGCTCACCGCGACGCTGCCGATGTATCTGTTCGCGCTGGCGGGCCGCGGCTGCCACCTCGTCACGGTCAACGACTACCTCGCCCGGCGCGACGTGCAGTGGATGGGGCCGATTTACCACCGGCTCGGTCTGACTTGCGCCTCCATCGTTCACGAAGCGAGCTATCTCTTCGACCCCACTTACATCGTCAAGGACTACCGGATGCTCAACCTGCGCCCGATCGAGCGCAAGCAGGCGTACGAAGCCGATATCACGTACGGGACGAATCACGAGTTCGGCTTTGATTACCTCCGCGACAACATGAAGTTTTCGCTGGAGGAGTACGTCCAGCGTGACCTGACGTACGCCATCGTTGACGAGGTGGACAACATCCTCATCGACGAGGCGCGCACGCCACTGATCATCTCCGGTCCGGCGGAGCAATCGACCGACCTCTATTATCGCATCGACCGGCTGGTGCCGCGCCTGCGGCGCGGCGCGACGACGCGCGGCGACGTGCGGCAGGAGGAGCGCGCCGCCATCGAGGCGATGGGCGATTACACGGTCGACGAAAAGTCGCGCGCCGTGACGCTGACCGAAGCGGGAGTCGCCAAGATCGAGCGCATGCTCGGCATTCAGAACCTCTACGACCCGAACCACATCGACGTGCTGCACCACGTCAACCAGGCCCTCAAGGCGCACACGCTCTTCAAGCGCGACGTCGATTACATCGTCAAGGACGGCCAGGTAATCATCGTCGACGAGTTCACCGGCCGCCTGATGCCCGGCCGCCGCTGGTCGGACGGCCTGCACCAAGCCGTCGAGGCCAAGGAAGGGCTGCGCATTGAGCGCGAGAACCAGACGCTCGCGACGATCACGATCCAGAACTACTTCCGCATGTACCGCAAGCTGGCCGGCATGACCGGCACGGCGGACACCGAGGCGGCGGAGTTCAAGAAGATCTACAAGCTCGACGTCGTCGTTGTACCGCCGAACAAGCCGATGATCCGCCTGGACCATCCGGACGTGGTCTACAAGACGGAGCGCGAGAAGTTCGAGGCGGTGGTCGAGCAGATCGCCGAGTGCCACGAGCGCGGCCAGCCGGTCCTGGTCGGCACCATCTCGGTGGAGAAGTCGGAGCGCTTGTCAAAGATGCTGAAGCGGCGCGGCATCAAGCACAACGTGCTGAACGCGGTCAATCACGAGGCGGAGGCGAACGTCATCGCCCAGGCCGGCCGCTTGGGCATGGTGACCATCGCGACCAACATGGCCGGGCGGGGCACGGACATCCTGCTCGGCGGCAATCCCGAGTTCCTCGCCCGCGCGGAGATGGAAAACGAATGGGTGCGCCGCGCGTCGGCGTTTCCCGATGGGGCGGTGCGCTACGAGGACGTGCTGACGCAGCTTCGGGAACGGTTCGACGAGGCCACCGAACGCGCACGGCGCGACTATGAGCCGCGCTGGAAGCCGCTGGAGGAAGCGCAGGCGAAGGCGTTGGAGGACCTCACCGAAGCGCATCGGGCCTACCTCGATGCGGCCTTCTGGCAAGCCCGCGCGCGCTACGAGGACGCCGTGGGGCGTTTGGCGGAGGGCGGGGCCGCCGCCTTCGAGGCGTGCGCCGCGGCCGCCGAGCAGTACAGCGAAGCGCTGCAAGAGGTCGATCGCGTCACCGGTCCGCACTTCGGCGAGGAAGGCCAGCAGCGCTTCGCCAAGGCGCTGCGCGAGTGGTGCCAGATTCTGCGCGAGTCGGCGTCGAACGGCACCGCCGCCGAAGCGCGCCTGCAGAGCACACGCAGCGCGTTCGACCGGGCGCGGCTGGATTACGAGCGCGCCATGCAGCGGGCGTTGGGGGAGGCGAATGGCGGGGAGGACTTCGAGGCGGTGCGGCAGCGTTTCCGCGACGCGGAGCGCCGCTATCACGAGGCGGAAAAGGCGTACGCCGCTGAGCGAGCCCCGTACGAGGAGGCCGTCGCGGCGGCGCGGCGCGCCTACGAGGAAGAGCGGCGCAAGTACACCAAAGCCATCGAGGAGGTGCGCGAACAGATGGAGCAGGCGCCGGCGGAGCTGCGCGGGCGCTACGGGGAGGTCCTGCAGAAGTATCAGCGGTTGTGCGCCAAGGAGCGTGAGGACGTGGTAGCCACCGGCGGCCTCTTCATCGTCGGCACCGAACGCCACGAGAGCCGGCGCATCGACAACCAGTTGCGCGGCCGGGCCGGTCGTCAAGGGGATCCCGGCGCGTCGCGTTTCTTCCTTTCACTCGAGGACGACCTGTTGCGGATTTTCGGGGCGGAGCGGATTCAGGGCCTGATGACGCGCCTGGGAATGGAAGAGGGGGAGCCGATCGAACATCGGCTGATCAGCCGCGCCATCGCCAACGCGCAGAGCAAGGTCGAAGCGCACAACTTCGACATTCGCAAACACCTGCTCGAGTACGACGACGTCATGAACAAGCAGCGCGAGGTCATCTACACGCAGCGCCGCGAGGTGCTGAGCGGTGAGACCCTGCGCGAGCAGATTCTGGAGATGGCCGAGGCGCTGGTCGAGGGGCTGGTCGAGCAGTACGCCCCGCCGGATATGCCGAGCGAGGAGTGGGAGTGGAACACCCTGGATGACGCCGTGTTCAAGCAGTTCAACTTACGCCTTCAGCTCCCGGAGGGGGAACGCGCGGCGATGACGCCGGCGGCCCTCAGGGACCTCCTGAACGAGCGGGTGCGGGCAGCCTACGCGGAGCGGGAGCGGGCGTTCACCCCGCCGGTCATGCGGCAATTGGAAAAGTTCGTCATGCTGCAGACCATCGATGTCTTATGGAAGGATCATCTCCTTTCGATGGATCACCTCAAGGAGGGCATCGGGCTGCGCGGGTACGGCCAGCGCAATCCGCTGCAGGAGTACCAGAAGGAAGGCTTCGAGATGTTCGAGGAGATGATCGCGCGCATTCACGAGGAGACCGTGCAGAAAGTGTTCACGGTGCAGGTGGCGCGCGAAGCGGATATCCAACGCATGGAGGCGCGCCGACGCCCGCAGCCGGTACAGATGGTGATGAGCGGCGGCGGGGCGGCGGCGCCAGCCGTGAAGCCGACGACACAGCGGCGCGAGGGGGCGAAAGTGGGCCGCAACGATCCTTGTCCGTGCGGCAGTGGGAAGAAGTACAAGAAGTGTCATGGGGCCTGACCGCCAGTTGCAACAGGGCGCGCGCACGCTTCGACGAGCTCAGCGGCAGCGGAAAAGCCCTTGCGCGAGGCTGCTGTCCGCTCATCCTGAGGTCGTCGAACCGCGAGTGGACAGTGCTTTGCAATGGGCTGCTAGACGCGGTGTGGATCCGACGAGCTCACGGCGAACTCTTCTCTGCTGCTCCGCACCTTTGCGGTGAATCTTTCTTTCGGTTCGAGCGAGGGTAGTTCCGGGGGCGGTGTGAGGGTTGCGGTCAAGCGGCGTCCAATTCGGGTGCCGGGGTTTCGCTTCGCCGGCGTGCGCTGCGGGCTGAAGGACAGCGGCCGGCGCGACCTCGGCCTCATTGTCTCGGATCGACCCGCGGTGGCGGTGGGCGCCTTCACGACAAACCGCGTGAAGGCAGCGCCGGTCGTAGTCGGCCAGGAACGGCTGCGCGGCGGCCGCGTCCAGGCCATTGTGGTCAATAGTGGAAACGCCAACGCGTACACCGGTCCCGCCGGCGTAGCAGTGGCGCGGGAAATGACGCGCCTGGCGGCGCAGCAGCTCGGGATTTCCGAACGACTCGTCATTCCCTCATCGCGGGCCGGATCGGTGTGCCGTTGCCGCCGGGGCGGGTGCGACGCGGTGTGCGCATGGCGACGCGCGGGTTGCGTCCGGACGGCTTCCACGAGGCGCTCGAAGCGATGATGACCACCGACGCGTTCCCCAAGTTCGCCTGCGAAACTCTCACGATCGACGGCGCGACGGTGACCGTCGCCGCGTTGGCCAAGGGCGCCGGGATGATCGCGCCGCACCTGGCGACCATGCTGGCCTACGTGTTGACGGACGCCCGCGTGTCGCGTGCT
>JBBITY010000355.1:3029-4046 GCA_037440565.1 Desulfurellales bacterium | reverse complement strand
CAGCTCATGGAGGTCGAGCGCCAGCGCTATGAGGCGCTCCGCGAGGGGCTCGACGAGCTGATCGGCCAGGAGCTGCTGGCGCAAGAGGCCAAGGCGCGCGGCATCAGCCCGGAAGCGCTCGCCAAGCAGGAAATCGACGACAAGGCGGGCACGCCCACGGATGAGGAAGTTCAAAAGCTGTACGACGACAACAAGGCGCAGCTCGGCAACCAGTCATTCGACAACCTGAAACCGCGGCTGGTCGCGTACCTCCAACAGCAACGCACGGGCGCGCGGCGCGAAGCGTTCCTCGGCGAGCTGAAGGGCAAGTACAAGACGGTCGTGAACCTCCGGCCGCCGGTGGTGGAAGTGGGGACCGGCGGGCGCCCGGCGCGCGGTGGGTCGAAGGCGCCGGTGACGATCATCGAGTTCTCCGACTACGAGTGCCCGTTCTGCAAGCGGGCGGAGGAAAGCGTGCAGAGGGTGCTCGGCGCGTACGGTGACCAGGTCCGCTTCGTGTATCGCGACTACCCGCTGCCCTTTCACGCCAACGCGCGGCCCGCTGCCGAGGCGGCCCACTGCGCCAACGCACAAGGCAAGTTCTGGGAGTACCATGCCAAGCTGATGGCCAGTAAGGATCTGTCCGCGACGGCCCTGCAGGCGCTAGCGGGCGAGGTCGGGTTGGACGGCGCCAAGTTCGACGAGTGCGTTGCGAAGCGACAATTCAAAGACGCGGTGGAGCAGGACATTGCCGACGCCACGAAAGTCGGCGTCAACGGCACGCCGGCATTCTTCATCAACGGCCGCCTGCTCGACGGCGCCCAGCCGTTCGAGAAGTTCAAGGAGATCATCGACGAAGAGCTGGCCTGGGCGAAGCAGGGAAGGGATTAGCCGGCGCCCGCACGCGCGAGAAACCATCGATCCGGAAGCCATCGGCGGAAGGCTGACCGCGGCAAGCGTTGATCATGCACGGCGGCTCCGCTAGAGGGGCGGTGCATGACGAGATTGCCGTGTGCCGGATCTTCCGCATCACGAGGC
>JBBITY010000355.1:0-3009 GCA_037440565.1 Desulfurellales bacterium | reverse complement strand
ACTGAGTGACGGTGACGGAAACCTCGGCGCGCTTTCGCCTGCTCTACGACCTGGGCTGCGCCTTTGCCGAACGGATCGAGCTCGACGACCTGGTTCCGTTCGTCATGGCCAAGTGCCGCGAGGTGCTGGAGGCCATGGGCGCCGCGGTGTTGCTGCTCGATCCGGAACGCGACGAGCTGTACTTTCCCTATGTCGCCGAGGAGGATCCGGAGGTCGCCGCCCGCCTCGCCAAGCTCCGCTTCCCGGCCGACCGCGGCATCGCCGGCGCGGTGCTGAAGAGCGGCGAGGCGGTGCGCGTGGACGACGTGCGTTCCGACCCGCGCTTTTACAGCGGCATCGACCGCGACACCGGCTTCACGACCCGGTCGGTGTTGTGCGCGCCGCTGAAAACCCACCAGGGGACGATCGGCGTGATCCAGGTGCTCAATCACCGCGGCGACATGCCGTTTACGAACGACGATCTGGCGTTTCTCGAAGCCCTCTCCGGCAGCGTGGCGGTGGCGATCGAGAACGCGCGGCTGTACGCGCGCGTGAAGGCATCGGAGGAACGGCTGCGCGCCCAGGTCAGCGCCCTGCGCCGCGACCTGGCGCACCGCGATCGCTTTGCCGACATGATCGGCAGCGGGGCGGCGATGGCCGAGGTGTTCCGCATGATGGAGAGCGCGGCGGCCTCGCCGATCCCCGTCTTGATCGAGGGCGAGACCGGCACCGGCAAGGAGCTGGTCGCGCGCGGCATCCACCGCGCCTCGGCCCGCGCCGAGGGGCCGTTTCTCGCCGTCAACTGCGCGGCGGTCTCCGAAACCCTGCTCGAAAGCGAGCTGTTCGGCCACCGGCGCGGCGCCTTCACCGGCGCCACGCAGGATCACCGGGGCCTCTTCGAGGCGGCGACTGGCGGGTCGATCTTCCTCGACGAGATCGGCGAAATGCCGCTGAGCATGCAGGCCAAGATGCTGCGCGTGCTGCAGGAGGGCGAGATCATCCCCGTCGGCGACACGCGGCCGCGCAAGGTCGACGTGCGCGTGCTCTCGGCCACCAACCGCGACCTGAAGGCCGAGACCGGGCGGCAGGCGTTCCGCCAGGACCTCTACTATCGGCTCGCCGTATTCCCCATCCAACTACCGCCGCTGCGCAGCCGCCGCGAGGATATCCCGCTGCTGGCCGAGCGGTTTCTGCAGCGCGCCGCCGAACGCCACCGCAAACGGGTGCCCGCCATCGACCCGATCGCCGTCGACCTGCTGGCGCGCTTCGACTGGCCGGGGAACGTGCGCGAGCTGGAAAACGAGATCGAGCGCGCCGTGGCGCTGGCGCGCGACGGGGACCTGATCGGCCCCGCACATCTTTCTCCGAAGCTCAGGAGCGGTGCGGACGATGCCGCTCTCGCGAACCCGCTGCAAAATGGACGGCAGCCCGATGCCGTGGGGCGCGATGCCCCGGCAGCCGCGCAACCGCCCGCCGAGCTGCTCCCGTTCCGCCGCGCCCGCGCCGAGTTCGAGGCCAACTATATTCGCGAAGCCCTGCGCCGCAACGGGCGCAACGTCTCCGTCACCGCCCGCGCCATCGGTCTCTCCCGCGTGATGCTGCAGAAGAAGATGAAGGAGTACGGGCTGCGGAGTGAATGAAGAAGGCAGAATGAAGAAGGCAGAACCTTCCTCGTTTTGCCTTCGTCACTCTGCCTTCGTCACTCTGCCTTCTTCACTCCCCTGGTCCGCGGCGATGGCGCCATGCACGTCCTGCTGCAAGCGGATGGAAATCTGCTGCAGGGCGCGGCTCATGGCGGCGACCATGTCGGCGGTGTCGTCGGCGATGCACGGTTCGCTGGCCGCGTACGTCTGCTGGAACAGCACCGGGTCGCGCTTGGCGGCGGGCGCGCGCAGCAGGAGCGCGCGGAGCTGCAGGTGGGACGCACAGCCGCTGAGGAGCTGCTCCTCGATCTGCTCGATCTCGCCGCTCAGCTCATAATCGCTGCGCAGTGGCGAGGGACCCTGCTGCACGGCCCGATATAATCCCGAGGCAGCGAAGTCGCGCGCCAAGAGGTCCGCGATCATGCTGCCCGGATCGGCGGCCCAGCGGTGATAGTCGTATGTGCCGATGGTGTGTGCGCTCTCGCGGTACACAATGGACTCGCGCGCATACACAGATGCGGTGCGAAACGGCGCCAGCCGGAGGACGACCGGCACCGGTGCGCCTTCCACTGCCGGGGACGGGTAGGCGAGTCGGTATTCTTGAATGCGCGGCGACGGCACGCGCAGGCTGAAACAGCCGGCGAGCGCACAGAGCGATGCCAACAACGCCCCGAGAGCCTGGGCAGAGATCGACACCGAGGTCGGCGACGGGGCGGGCGCACTGCGTCCCCCCCCGGGATTCTGCGACCGCGTCCAGGGCGTCACTCTTGACGGGGGGAGCATCGCTCCCCCCCGTGACATGCGTTCACGAACTCTGAGTTGCTCGACCCCGTATGCCCACACGACCCGTTCCTCCCCAGCTTGGAGCCCTGGACCGGCCCACCCGCGAACCCTCGAACCCCACTCTACCGCGGCTCGTCGGCCGGGCGCCGGGGCGGCGGCGGCGCGGAGAAAAGCAGCCGCGAGGGCTGGTGGCGAATGTCTTCGGTCAGTCGCTCGAGATTCCCCGCCGTGCGATCGAGCCGCTCCATGTGTACTGCAGGGCGACCATGAGCTGCTGCGTGGTCCGCGCCAGGCCGTCGATCTCTGCCAAGGTCCCGCGCACTTGCTTGCCGGTGGCGCCGTCGTGCAGATCGGCGAACAGCGCCTTCGCTTCGCTGGCGGCTTGCCGCAAATCCGCGACGGCCGGCCCGAGATTCACGCCGGTGGTCATCTTCTCCAAATTGTGCGTGACGCGGCCTCCCGCATCCGAGATCTCCGCCAAGTTGGTCAGCACGCGCTGCACGCGCTCGTCGCGCAGGATCTGATCCGCGGCCTGCAGCGTGGCGCGCAGATCGTTGGTGGCGCCCACGACGTCGACCGACATGATGCGCTCGTAAATGTCCTC
>JBBITY010000354.1:0-4051 GCA_037440565.1 Desulfurellales bacterium | reverse complement strand
GCCTGAGCTGGGTCGCGAGAAGAGCTGTGACGAGAAGTACGATGGTAATAACCGCAACCCGGTGCCGGACAATAAAGGCGGCGTAGCGCTCCATGAGGGGCGCGTCGGGTCCAGGATGCAATGCCCCTCCAGATGTCGGCACGTCCGACGGGCGTCGCTCGGTCACTACTTTTGCCCCCTCCAGCTACTCGCAGCTCGGAACGGCACGGCCCAGCAGGACCCTCCAGCCGTGCAGGCGAGACGAGCAACGTGTACTGCGAAGCACCACTTTCGCGCAAGCAGCGGATCGGCACGGCGCTGTCCGCCACCCCCCGCGAACTCAAAGCGCTCAGCACCCCTGCCGGCTAGACAACAACACGCCATCCCCTTATTCGTGAACCGCCATGAGGCTTCCCATACTTCTGCATCAGCCCTCCTACCACCGGGGCGCTGCATGGGCCGCGCTTCTCACCCTCACCCTCGCCCTCAGCCTCACCGCCTGCACGAACAATCCCTATCCCGATGTCGATAACAGCCGCAAGATCCTATACGCCGTTTTCGACGAGCCGCCCAAGACCTTGGATCCCGCCGTCGCATACAGTACTGCCGATCACGCCGTCACCGGCAACATCTTCGACACGCTCCTCGAGTACCACTACCTCAAACGCCCCTACACGCTCATCCCCGGCCTCGCCACGGCGGTTCCCACCCCCCAGCCCCAGCCGGGCGGCCGCATCGCCTATCGCTTCCAACTGCGCACCGGAGTGCAGTACCAGAACGATCCGTGCTTCGCACAGTCCAATGGACAGCCGCGCCGCCGCGACGTCAGCGCCGCCGATGTCGCGTTCGCCCTGGCGCGCATCGCCGACCCGGCGGTAAACAGCCCGGTGGTGGAGACCTTCAGCAAACTGGTCGGATTCCGCACCTTCGCCCGCGCACTCCAGGAACGCCGTGAAACCGACCCCGCCTTCGCCGCATTGCGCGCCGACGAGCAGTACGCCCGCATCGGCGGCATCGTGGGCGTGCAGGTACTCGGTCCGAACGATCTGGAGATCGTGCTCGAGGAACCCTATCCACAAATCCTCTATTGGTTTGCCATGCCGTTTACCGCACCCCTGCCCTGGGAGGCCGTCGCATACTACGACGGGCGGGACGGACGCGACCTCCTGGCCGACCACCCGGTCGGCGCAGGCCCGTTCCGGCTCGCGCACTATGACAAGCGCAGCCGCATCGTTCTGGAGCGCAACGAGAACTGGTACGGCCTCCATCACCGCGAATGGCATGCCCCCGGCGCCACCTTCCCCGACAGCGGCGAGGCGGACGACGCCGCGCGCGGCCTCCTTGACCCGCAGCTCGTCGGTGCCCCCCTGCCCTTTCTCGAGCGCATCGAGTTCCGCCGCGACCCCGAACCCATTCCCGCTTTCATCAAGTTCATGCAAGGGTACTACGACGCCTCCGGGATCATCCGCGAGAGCTTCGACCGCGTCATCCGCGAAGGCGCGCTCTCCGAAGACATGGCGCGACTCGGCATTCACCTCGACAAGGCGGTCACTCCCGCGGTCTACTACGTCGGTTTCAACATGGATGATCCCGTCGTGGGCGCTCCGGCCGGCCACGCCGGCCGCGCCTTGCGCCAGGCGATGAGTTTGGCGATCGACGCGCGCGAGTTCACGCGGCTGTTCATCAACGGCCGCGGCGTGCCCGCGCAGTCGCCCTTGCCCCCCGGCATCTTCGGCTACGAAGCGACTTACCAGAACCCCTTCCGCACTCCCGATCCGGGGCGCGCGGCCGCGTTACTCCGCGAGGCCGGATATGCGGACGGGCTCGACCCCCGCACCGGCCGCCCGCTGCGGTTGACCTTCGACACCAGCGACACGAGCGCGCGCGGCCTGCTGCAGTTCCAGTTCTTCGTCGACGCCTGGAAGCGGCTCGGCCTCAACGTCGAGATCCAGGCGACCACCTACAACCAGTTCCAGGAAAAGGTCCGCACCGGCGCCTACCAGATCTTCTGGTGGGGATGGGTCGCCGACTACCCGGACCCCGAAAACTTCCTCTTCCTTCTCTATGGGCCGAACGGTCGCACGCGCAGCGGCGGACCCAACACGGCCAACTTCGCCGATCCCCGGTACGATCAGCTCTTCCTCGCCATGAAGGCGCGCGACAACGACGCAGAGCGGTTGGCCATCATCCGCCAGATGCGCGCGATCCTCGAACGCGAACGGCCCTGGATCGAGCTGTTCCACCCCGAGGACTACACCCTGTACCACGGGTGGCTCAAGCACGTGAAGGTGCCCGGGCTCTCGATCGCAACCGCGAAGTACCGCGATCTCGATCCGATCGAGCGCGCGCGGCGGCGCGCCGAGTGGAACCGTCCCGTCCGCTGGCCAGCCTATCTTCTGCTCGGCCTGGCGGCCGCCGCTGTGGCGCCGGGCGTTGTCCGCTGGCTGCGTGAGAGGTCGTGATGCTGGCATACTTGCTGCGCCGTATCCTCTATGGGTTCGTCACCGTGCTCGGCGTGCTGCTCTTCCTGTTCGTTCTGTTCTTTCTCTTCGCGACGCCCGACGATGTCGCGCGCAAGGCCGTCGGGGAGAAAGCCCCGCCGGAGGTCATCGAACAGTGGAAAGCCAACCACGGTTACGACAAGCCGCGCTTTTGGAATCCGCACCGCCCGTTCGACACCATGCTGGTCGAGCATTTCCGCCGCATGCTCACCTTCGACTTCGGTCGCAGCGACTCCGACGACACGCCGATCATGCGGCGCCTGCGCCAGGGCATCGGCCCCAGCCTATCACTCACCGTGCCGCTGTTCACCCTCGGCCTCGCCCTGGGTATCGCCTTTGCCCTCTTCGTCGCCTTCTTTCGCGAAACGTACATCGACCGCGGCGGGGTCGTGCTCTGCGTGCTTGTGATGAGTGTGTCGATGCTCCTCTACATCATCGGCGCCCAGTACCTCATCGGCAAGCTCCTGCGCTGGTTTCCCATCTCGGGCTTCGATCCGTCGCCCGCAGTCATCGGCCGGTTCCTCGCCATGCCGCTGGTGGTCGGCTTGCTGGCCCACCTGGGCGGCGACGTCCGTTTCTACCGCACCATCTTCGTCGAAGAGGCGACGCGCGACTACGTGCGCACCGCGCGCGCCAAGGGCTGCGGCGCGCCGCGCATCATGTTCCGACACGTCCTGCGCAACGCGCTGATCCCGATTCTCACCACCGTGGTCATCGAGATTCCGTTCCTGTTCACGGGGTCGATCTTGCTCGAATCCTTCTTCGGCATTCCGGGGCTCGGCGCGGTCACGGTGGAGGCCATCAACAGCAACGATTTCGCCACGCTGCGGACCATGGTGTACATGGGCTCACTGCTGTTCGTTCTCGGACAAATCCTCACCGACATCAGCTACACGGTGGTCGATCCGCGCGTGCGCTTGCGATAGCGCGGACCCCGCTCTGAAAGGAACTGACGGCGGACGAAGCCTGATCGGATAACAGAACTCGGAGCAGTGCCGAGCTGCAATCCAAAAACAACGTAGCACGGAGCCACCGAGATCACGGAGGAAGGCAGCGAGCCGATCATCTCAGATGCTCTCCGGAACCAAATCTTCCGTTCCTCATCGGAATGAGGTTGGACGGAAGACTCAGAGCCCAACTTCCTTTTGACTTTATGACTTTCTCTGTAGTCTCTGCGCCTCCGCGGTGAAACCTGTGGTCGGGTTGGCGTTCGTGATGGAACCGCACATCGTATCCAACGCCGTGGCGTTGCTGCTCGTCGCCGGGATGGCGACCGTGCTTGCAATCGCGCGCCGCCATCCCCTCTGGCGTGAGGCGGCCGCCGCGCTGTGGCGGCGGCGCTCGATCTCGCTCCTGGTCATCGGCGCCTTCACCGCGATCGCGCTGCTCGACTCGATCGCCTGGATCGGCGGCGGGCCGGGCGGCGCGGCAAACACCCTGGCGCGGCACACCCCGCGCACGGTCATCGACCGCCTGTTCCCCGCTGACTTCCAGGAACGCAGCTACTCGGCGCCGCTCGCCGAGCGGGAGTTCTACGGCAACGCGCCGCTGCGCTACCCGGGGCGGCACGT
>JBBITY010000353.1:2187-4074 GCA_037440565.1 Desulfurellales bacterium | reverse complement strand
ACCACCACTCCAGTGGCTGGAGGGGCACCGTTCTTGAGGGGTGGAGCATTGCTCCACCCCTGAGGGAGTTTTCACCGGCTCTGAGCGCAATCGAAGGGCTCAGCATGAGCGGGCCTGGTCTCGATTTCACAGCGTCTTGCGCTCGCCCTGAGCCTGTCGAAGCCTGTCCCCAGTGGAGTCGAAAGGGGGGCGAGAATCCGCTCTCTCCGACCGGCTCAGGGTGTCACTCTGCGCGAATCCGCAGGCCCACGGGCAGTGACTCATCGAGGATGCGGGCGCGCTCCTGGGCTTCGAGGGGGACGAACTCGGTGACGAGGCGCGCGGCGCGTTCGCCGGACGGCAGAGCTCGGAGACGTGCGGCGAGACGGCGGCGGAGATCCTCATCGAGATCGCGCTCGCGATCACCGACGCAGCGCGCGAGCTGCACGGCGGCGAAGGCGATGCTCTCCGGCTTGCGCCATTCGGCGCGCAGGAGGTCCTCGACCCAACCGGTCACCGTTTCTCGCGGGACGACGCAGTTCAACGGGCCGGCAAACGGCGCGCGCGCGCCGAGCCGGCCGAGGGCCCAAATCTCCGCATCTGTCGCCTTGCCCTTCAGAACTGCCGGGAGCAGGAGCGCGCCCAGCTCTGCCTTCGCCGCCGGCGCCAGGCGCTCACAGCTCGCGACCAACTGCCAGTACGCGCGGATTTCCTGCGGCCCGACCGCGGACTTGCTGCCCTTGATGCGCGCTTTCAGACGCGGCACCAGCCAGGGCGCCGTCTGATTGTACAGCTCTTGCTGTTGCGCCCGCGATAAACCAGCCGCCACCCGCTTCCACATGTTCCACCACTCGACGCGACACTGTACGGCGCGCGGGAAGCACAAGCCCTCGGCGAGGATCCGCCAGAGCTGTTGAATGCGCCATTCGTCCAGCTCGTGCCCGATCCCGGGACGCAGGAAAAAGCCGGCGAGGTTCAGCCAGCGGGATTCGTGTGCCGGACCCAAGCGCGCCGCCGCGCGCCTGTCCCACAGGACGTCCCACAGCTTGCGGATCGCACCCAGCGGCCAGGCGTCCTTCCCTGCGCCGAGTGCTTCCTCCAACTGACGCACCAGGGCGACCGGATCACCGGTGGGGGGAGCCGGACCTGCCGGAAAGGCGGCGCGGATCGGCATCTCTGCCGCATGGAGCGCTTCCGGGCTGACGTCCAACTCCGCGGCTCGTGCCGGACCCTCGTCCTCCCCCTCGGCGCTTCGCAACCGGTCCCGCAACCCGAACTGCAGGCGCCAGCGATGATCGGTCTTCAACGAACGACACCACACTTCCAACGTGCCGATCTCGGTCAGCTTGGCGAGCACGTGGACGGGAATCGCGGTTTCGGCGAGCTTCTTGCCGAAGCGCAGGACAGTGCGGACTGGGGGCAGCTCCGCGAAGGAATCGCCATCCGCGGTGACGATACTGCCCGGGCGATCGCCGAGGCGGGTGCTGGAAGCGTACAAGGGAAAGCTCACCGGCCGATTCGCGACCAGCGTAAACGCGGGGGTGGTGATCTCCACGGTTTCGCCTTCGTGCATCCCCCGATGGACGAGGCACAGCGCGCGGGTGCCGGACGACTCCGCGGATTCGCTCGCGATGCCGAGATAATACGCGCGGGCGCTCCCGCCTCCGATGCGCACGCCGAGGCCACGGCGGACCAGACCGTAGTAGGCCGCCCCGCGCGCCACGGCGAGGTCGAGATCCGCGCTTTCAAGGACCATCGGGGCGACGTTTCTGTTCCAACGGGTAAGCAGCGCGTGCAGGCGATCGCGGATCAGGGTCGGCTTGAGTGTTCCGCCGTTGAACAGGACCGCATCCGGCCAGGCGGCGTCCTCGGCGTCGTGTGCGTGCAGGCGCAGAAACCAGGCCAGGT
>JBBITY010000353.1:0-2174 GCA_037440565.1 Desulfurellales bacterium | reverse complement strand
CGACACCTCTGCTTCGTTCGCAAACGGGAGCCCCCACTCCTGCGCACCCGGGTTCGCCATCCGCCGCGGCATGTCGTCCGACCCGGTGAGGGGAAAGAAGCCGTCGAGTACGAGCTGTTCGACCTCGGCTCGGCTCACACTGGCGCTCAGCGTCCCGCCCACGACCGCGCGTCCACGGCCGACCAGTCGGATCGGGACTGCATCCGGTGCACCGTCGCCGAGAAGACTCTCCTTGGCCGCCCGGCAGGCATTGGTGAGGGCGTGCCAGCGCTGGCTGTCGAGTCGCTGCCCGAGCCGCGGCTCGAGCAGCCGGGCGAGGGCGATGTCGATGTTGTCACCTCCGAGGAGGATATGGTCGCCGACGGCCAGGCGATCGAGTCCGAGGCGTCCGCTGTCATCGCGGCGGACGGCAATCAGGCTGAAGTCGGTCGTACCGCCACCGACGTCGATGACCAGGACCAGGCGGCTCTGACGCAGTCGTTCCTGCCAGTCCTGTTCGTGGGCGTAAATCCACGAGTAGAACGCCGCCTGCGGTTCTTCGAGCAACACCGCACGCGACAAGCCCGCCCGCGCGGCGGCTGCAAGGGTGAACTCGCGGGCGACTTCGTCGAAGGATGCCGGGACGGTGAGGATCACGTCCTGCTCGTCGAGCGGCGCGTCGGAAAAACGGTGCTGCCAGGCCTCGCGCAGGTGTTGGAGGTAGCGTGCGGACGCCTCGACCGGCGAGAGCTTTGCCACATCGTCCGGCGCGGCCCACGGCAGGATCGCCGCCTCGCGATCCACGCCGCCGTGGCAGAGCCACGACTTGGCCGACGTGACCAGACGACCCGGCACGCGGGCTCCCTGCGCCCGCGCAAACTCGCCGACCGCATACGTGCGCTGTGCGTCCCACGGCAGCGCCAAGCTGCCCGGCGCGACGTCGTGCTCACCGCCGACATAGAGAAACGACGGCAAGGTCGGTCGTTCGCCGACGGTTGCTTCGGCCACGAGTTGCGGCACCAGGAACGGGGCGATCTGGCGCCCCGGAGTCGCGGTGTCGACGTAGGCGACCGCTGAGTTGGTCGTCCCGAGATCGATGCCGACCACGTAGCGAGCCGGTTTCATGGGACGGGTGTCGGGCGGCGGGTGTCAACGGCCGGCAGGAACACGAGCTTCCCGTCCACGGCTTCGGGGCTCAAGGGATCTCCACCTCTGCCGGCGCCAGGATGGCTGGGTCGTGTCCGGGCGGCGGATCAGGAAGGACAACGCGGCTGGCGCGCCAGCCGCCGTGCTGCAATGTGCCGCGAAAGGGAGGTTGTCCGCGCACGTTGCCGGTCAGGCGAACAGTCCCGGGGGCGAAACCCGCTGGTACCTCGATGGTCGCGCCGTCGTCTTGTGTGTAAATCCGTTCGATGTGCATTCGGTCGTGCAGCGCCTTCCGGCAACCGGCGTGAATGGAGCGAACGGCGGCCCCGACCTGGGCGTCGCTGTACGCGTCGATGTCCTCCTCCAAGAAGTCGATGAGGCGGCCTTCCTGCTGCAAGAGTCCAAGCAGTTGCAGCGCCGATGCGAAGGGTGGGGCGGGCGCCGGTTGCGCCGCGGCGGCGCCGCGCGCGGCCTCCGCTTGGGCGCCGCGGACTCGCATCAGGAGCGCGACGATGATCCCCGCCACCAGGGGGGCAAACGCGAGATAGCCGACCGTTTGCGGATGCTGGTCGTAGGCGCGGCTCAGCTCTCGTGCGAGGAAGGTGGGCGGGCGACCTGGCGTCGACTCGCGCAGGGCGTGAGCGAGGAAAAGAAGGTTGCCCGCCGCAAGCGCGCCGGCAATGAGCACGATGGCGACAGGGATCATCAGGCGTCGGCGGCTCCTGGACATGCGTAGACTCCTCGATTGCTCTTCACGTGCGGCGCGCGCGAGACGCGACGCCACCAGCGCCCGAATCTATAGCGGAGCCTGGCGGCCAGCTCCACTGCCCCAAGAATGTGCGTGACAGGCTTGCCGGTGATCGATATCCTTGCGCAGCGAGGAGGCCGACCATGAAGACTCGGATGTGGGCGGTGGCTGTTGCAGCGGCGCTCGCGCTGTGCGCGCGCGGCGAAGCGGCGCTCCTGGCGGCGCGCGACGCGATCGTGGGGCGGAGCGGGGTGCGCGTCACGGCGCTGGCGGCGGACCTGTCCCGAACCGACGACGTCCG
>JBBITY010000352.1:0-4082 GCA_037440565.1 Desulfurellales bacterium | reverse complement strand
CTGTCGGCGTCCAGCATGATCATATAGCGGTACTGCTGGCCCCAGCGCCGGCAGAAGTCGGCAATGTTGCCGCTCTTGCGTTCCAGGCGAACGCGCCGCCGGCGGTAGAAGATCCGGCCGAAGCCGTTGACCGATCGGCACCACTCGGCCCAGGCTTCCTCTTCCTTGAGCCACGTACGCGGGTCACTGCTGTCGCTGAGCACGAAGAAATGGAAGTGCTCCAATGCGCCGGCGCGCTCGAGCGAGTGCTCGATAGCCCTCAGCCCGGCGAACACCCGGTCGACCGGCTCCTCGCAGATCGGCATGACAATGGCCGTGCGTGCCTCGGGGGCGAGGGGGACTCCCTGGTCTTGCGAGGATAAGGCACCGTTTTCGGGGCCGTTCAAACTGGTGATGGCAAAGCGATCGCGGCGGCCGACGAGGGTGAAGAAGCCGAAGATCGCCGTCCAAAAGCCGATCGATATCCAGCCGAACAACGCTCCAAAGAAAAGGACAATGGCGACCTCCAACCACGTCCCGCCCTGCTGGGGCAGGACGTTGACCATGAACCCGCTCGCCACTACGCTGGGAATCAGCACCAGCACGGTGAGCACGGTCCGGCGCCGGATGGCGACCTCCTTCCATCCCAACCGCCGACGCTGGCGGCGCACCGAAACGGGGGGTCCGCCACCTTGAGAGCGGCGGAAGAATCGCCGCCGGAGCTTCGCCGGCACCATTCCCCGCCGGGCCAGCGGCGGCATCGAGCGGAACCCGCCGTCACACGGGGGGGGCGTCCCTGTCTCTCCAAGGAATCGCGCCGGGGCTCTCGCGGTCTGCTCACCGCGTGCAAATCGTCCTGACAGGAAGGCGTCGAGGCGCCATGCCAGGAACCTGTCTGCATCGCGCCGGGCGATGGTGGCCTTTTCGGAGGGGGGCTGTGCCTTGGTAACCGGGTATCGCTCCGGCAACAAGGTCCACAACGCGTGAAGCGTGGCCGCCACCGCCCCGGCGGCCGAATCCCAAGCGTCGTCGCGCAGCGCGCGCTCGACCGCCTGGCCGGCGAGCGCGTCGTGCTCGCTGGCTGGCACCCCGAGCGCTTCCAGATAGGCAAGCGCGCGGTCGTACGCTTGCTTCCAGTCCTGCAGCAGGCGCTCGGCCGGGACCTCGAGGACGCGCTGGGCCGCCGGCACGTCGTCCTGCGCTGGCGCCGGCGCCTCCTCCGGCGCGTGCGCTGCGGATATGTGTGGGCTTCCACTCACGGCAAGATCACATACGACCATGTTTCGGTCAGGGTGTCGCCTCCTTGGTCCAGAAAGGCGCGGAGCTCGAGTGGCTCCTTCTTCTTGGGCCGCACTTGCATGGTGAGCCGCCAGCTCCCGGTCACGGGGTTCTTGACCACCTGCTGGCCCAGCAGCTCGCCCGCCTCCTCGCCCGAAGCAAGGGTGACGACGCCGCGCACGACGCGACTGGCCGGGATGGCTTGCAACCGCTTTCCCCCGAAGTCGACCACAAAGCGGTGCGCGTCCTCGGCGGTGCCGCGATCCCGCCGCGTCGCGATCACCCGTCCGCCCGGCGGCCGCGTCGGATCGTCGCCGTACCAGTACATCGTGTAGGCGAAGAACACAGGCTCGCCTGGCTTCGGCATCTGCGCCGGGACCCAGAAGGCGACGATGTTGTCGTTGATGTCCGTGTTGGTGGGAATTTCGACCAGCTCGACGTGGCCGTCGCCCCAGTGGCCCCGCGGGACGACCCACACGCTGGGGCGCAGCTCGGCACGAGTTTCCAAGTCCTGGTAGTGATCGAAATCACGATCGCGCTGGATGAGCCCGAAGCCCTTCGGGTTGCGCATCTGGAAGTTACTGAGATGCAGCGTGCGTGGGTTGTCGATCGGGCGCCACAGCCACTCGCCGCTCTCGAAGCTCAGCAGGAGCCCGTCGGAGTCATGCACTTCGGGGCGAAAGTCCTCGAACCGCCGCTGCGTGTTCTCGCCGAAGTAGAACATGCTCGTCAGCGGCGCGATGCCGAGCTTCTGCACCTCTCGGCGCAGAAACAGCCGTGCCGCGACGTCGACGGCCGTCTGCTCCCCAGGCTGAATCACGAAGCGGTAGGCGCCGGCGAGGCTGGGGCTATCGAGCAATGCGTACACGATCAGTTCCTTCGCGTCAGGCGCGGGACTCACCAGCCAGAACTCGCGGAAGTATGGGAACTCTTCCCCGGAGCGCAGCGCCGTGTCGATCGCCAGGCCGCGCGCCGAGAGCCCGAACACCTCGTGCTTGCCCAGGGCGCGAAAGTAGCTGGCACCGAGGAAGACGATGACCTCGTCGTAGTAGTCGGGGGTCTTGATCGGATAGTGAATGCGAAAGCCGGCGTAGCCGAGGTCGTGCGGGATGCGGCTGGCAAACTCGTTCTTGCCGTAGTCGAACTGGTTGGGCGAGAACGCCGCGAGGCGAATGCCGTCGGCCTCCACGACGTTCACTGCGACCATGCGGTCGTAATAGAAACCCGGGTGAAAGAACTGCACCTGGAACGGGGAACGGCGGTCTCGCCAAAGGGCGCGGTCCGGCCGAAACCGAATGTCGCGCCACTGATCGTAGGTGATCTTGAGCAGCCAGTCGGGAACTTGCCCCTTGGGCTCCTGGAACGGCTGTCCGGCAATCTCCTGTGCCTTCGCGGCCACATCGTCCAGATCGAACGCGGCCGCACCGGCCGGCAGCGAGACTGCGGCGAACACGAGCGACGCGGCCGGCAGGATGCGCCCCAGTCGCAGTCTCGTCCGAGGCGAAGCGGAAGCGGGTCGCAAGCGTGCTCCGGTGTCAGGCATCGGGCGTTGCCGCGGCATCGGACCTCCTCAACACAACATGTGGCTCGCGCACGCCGGCAGGCGTGCGCGGGCTCAAGAACGGGTGGGCAATCGAGACCTCCGGGCACCGATTTACGCCCGGCATAGGCGCGGGTCAATTGGCTCGGCGGCGTGTCGGGCCTACGCCGGATCCCGGAACCGCGGCTCACGCTTCTCGAAGTTCGCCTGCACGGCTTCGAGCTGATTCGCCGAGCCGATCAGCGAAAGCTGCAGGGTCTCCTCGAGGCGCAAACCCTGTTCGCGACCGGCCACGCCGGCCTCGTTGAGGAGTTTCTTGCCGGCGCGAATTGCATCCGGCGACTTGCCAGCGATCTCGCGCGCGAGGGCGAACGCGGCCTCGCGCGGGTTGTCGGCAACGCGCGTCGCCAAGCCAAGCGCCACCGCTTCGGTTCCCGAGACGATGCGCCCGGTGAAGGTCAGCTCCTTGGCCACGTCGAGACGGACGAGATGCCGAAGCGTCTGAGTTCCGGTCATGTCAGGAATCAGACCCCACTTGATCTCCATGACCGAGAGCCTCGCCTCCGGTGCGACGAAGCGCAGGTCGGCGGCGAGCGCGATCTGCAATCCGCCGCCGTATGCCACGCCGTGCACGGCGGCGATCACTGGCACAGGAAGCTCGCTCCACACCCACGCCGCGCGCTGGGCGCGGTTGGCCGGGCTGTCAGGCGAACGCGCGAGGAGGGTTCTGGCGTCTGCCGGGTCGTTGCCGACCATGGCCAGGAAACCAGCGAAGTCGAGCCCCGCACAGAACGCCCGCCCCTCCCCGGAGAGCACGACGGCCCGCAACGAGCGATCGGCGGCCAGCGCCTTGCCGGTCTCGACCAGGCCCTCGATCATCGCAAAATCAAGCGCATTCAGCTTGTCGGGCCGATTGAGGCGGACATCGGCAACGCCGTCCATCTTGGTCACGGCTACTCGATCTGACATCGATGTTCTCCCTCCGAATGAGCTGTCAGCGGTCAGCGATCCGCATTCTGCGCCCCGCGTCTCAGAGCTTGTGAAAAAATCCCGCCGGGTGGAGCAACGTTCCACCTCTCCAGCACGACGCCGCGCATTCGGTCGCGGGATCTTGAGCGCTGGAGCAGTGCTTCCACCCTTCGGCCTCGCCCCACCGCAGACCTCGCCGCCAATCTTCTCGCAGGCTCTCAGGGCCGACGGCGCCGTGAAGATCCACACCCCAGTCCCCTCAACCCGCCTGGCGCTCCGATCGGGCGGTCGCGCAGAGCAGGACTAACGCGATCCA
>JBBITY010000351.1:0-4084 GCA_037440565.1 Desulfurellales bacterium | reverse complement strand
GGCTCTCGTCGTGGGTGCGGGCGTTGGGGGGGAGCAGATTGCCCGAACCTTACTTGAGGATCCGCTGTGTCCTTATCGGCCAGTGGGATTCATCGACGAAGTGCCCGAGCGCTGGGGCTCGTTGATTCACGGCGTGCGGGTCCTGGGAGGGGCAACGGAGCTTCCTCTTGCCGTGTCGGCCAACAAGATCAAGGCGGTGTTTGTGTGCATGTCGGATCTCAGCGAGAGTGCGGCAAGGGAGGTGGTGGACGTGTGCGAGCAGGTCGGCGTGGAATACCGCATCGTCCCGACCTTGACCGATCTGCTCAGCGCGGATGCGTTTGGGGACGAGGGGCACGCCGTCCGGGTGGGCAGCGCAGTTGCTGTGCGCCAGTGATGCCGACGTGATCAAAAAACTGCAACCAAAGGGGGAGTGCCATGGGAGACATGATTCTGGTCACCGGTGGAGCCGGATACGTCGGATCACATCTCACACGGAGACTGCTGAGCTGCGGATATCGCGTCCGGGTTCTCGATAACTTCCTCTACGGCGATCACGGGCTCAGTGAAGTCGCCGATCAACCGCGTCTCGAGCTGATGACCGGCGACATTTGCGATGCGAAGTGCCTGGCGCGCGCCGTGGCAGGGGTGCGCGGCGTAATCGCGCTGGCCGCCGTCGTGGGGGATGCCGCCTGTGATCTCCACCCACAGCGGTCGATGGCGACCAACTACGAAGCGACGCGCGCGATGTTGTCAGCATGCCAGAAAGCTGGGGTGCAGCGCCTGGTCTTTGCCTCGTCGTGCAGCGTCTACGGGGCGAACGGAGACGATCTGCTGCGTGAGGATTCGCACCTGAACCCCGTTTCTCTATATGCGCGGACGCGGCTCATGTCGGAGGAGTTCCTGTTGCGCGAGGCGCGCGGGGTCGAGGTAGTCATTCTTCGCCTGGCAACTGTCTGTGGCGTCTCCCCGCGCATGCGCTTCGACCTGATGGTCAACACGATGACCGCGTGCGCCGCGGTGCAGGGCGCGATTCGCGTGAGTGGGGCGGCACAGTGGCGTCCCCATGTGCATGTTCAGGATGCTGCGGAGGCGTTCGTCCTGGCCCTTGGTGCGCGAGAGGCCGCCCAGGGCATCTTCAACGTCGGATCGGATAGCCAAAACTTTACTGTCGGCCAGGTCGCCGAGAAAGTGGCGCGCCACGTTTCGGGAGCCCGGGTCGAGCATTCTCACAAGGGTGACGATCTGCGCAGTTACAGAGTGAGTTTCGAGCGCATCCGTAGCGTGCTCGGGTTTCGCCCGCAGTGGACGGTAGACGATGCCATCAAGGAGGTGGAACAACTCCTCGCTAGTGGCAGAGTACGAGATTTCACCAATGCGAAATTCCACAACGCCAAGTGGCTGAGTGCGAACGGGCACCGGCAGGGGGCGGTGTGACGGCGGGGAAGCGCGTTCGCGTCGCTCTCATCGGTTGCGGCCGCATCGCGCACGTTCACTGGACATATTTGCGGAGCCTGAAGGCCGTTGAACTGGTCGGCCTTTACGATAGCGATGCGGCCGCCCGTGCCAGACTAGCTGAGCGGGCTGGTGTGGCGGCGTTTCCGACCACAGGGGCGCTACTGGAGCGAGGGCGACCCGACGTGGTACATGTGCTCACGCCTCCGGCGACCCACGCTCCGCTCGCGCTGGAGTGTCTGAGAGCCGGGGTGAACGTCTTGGTGGAGAAACCGTTTGCGCTTACAGCCGCCGAGGCGGATTTGATGCTGGCTGCGGCGCGGCGCGCGGGCTGCTGGGTCACGGTTAACCACAATCGCTGGTTCGACCCCGTGGTGCAGCAGGCGGCCAGAGCCCTTGAGGGCGGCCGGCTCGGCAGCCTGGTCGGAGTGGACGTGTTTCAAGGGGCCGAGGTCGGCGAGCCGGCACAGCAAGCCGGCGCGCGTACGCACTGGAGCGCGCAACTGCCGGGCGGCGTGTTGCACAACCTGGCCCCCCATCCACTGTACCTAATGCGGCGCTTTGCCGGTCCGGTTCGGAAACTGCAAGTGGTCGGTTGCGTGGCAGAACCGGATCGACTGGAAGAAGTCCGCCTGGTGGCCCTCGGTGATCGGGCCCCGGCAACCGTGACGATGTCACTGCGCGCGCAACCGTTCATGAATCGGTTGGTGTTGTTTGGCACCAGGGCGACCCTTGAGATCAATTTGAACAACATGAGCCTGATCGAACGCCGCCCCAGGGCATTACCAAAACTGCTGGCCAAGGTCTGGCCAAACCTCAGTGAAGCCGGCCAACTGTTGGCAGCGACGGTTCGCAACGGAACGGCGTTCATAATGGGGCGTCAGCGATTTTATCCGGGCATCGGCGCACACTTGAGCCAACTCTACAGACAGGTGGCCGCAGGGGAGCTTCCCCCGGTCTCTGCGGACGAGGGGCGCGATGTCGTCGCGTGGTACGAAGAAATCCTGGCACAGTGCGGGGTGAGCGCGGCGCCATCTGTCGCAGCGGGGTTCGTATGAAGGCGCTCGTGACCGGGGCGAGCGGGTTCCTCGGCAAGCGCCTCGTGGCCCACTTGCGCGCCAACAGCGTCCAGGTGCGCGCGTTCGTGCGCAGTGGGCGGCGGGGCGCAGTCGACGCCGACGAGATTTGCGAAGGTGACCTGCGCGACTCGCAGGCGTTGGCCCGGGCGGTTGCTGGAGTGGACCAGGTGTTCCACGTCGGTGCGCGCGTGAGCACATCGGGCCCCTGGGAGGAATTCGAAGCGGTGAACGTGCGGGCAACGGAGCAGCTCATCCGTTTGGCGGCCGAGGCTGGCGCGCGGCGGATCGTGCACGTCAGTTCGCTGAGCGTTTACGCTGTGCCGCACGACGGCGCTGTCGTGACGGAAGAAAGTGCGTACGATGACGGTGCCGCTGCACGCGGTGGATACGCGCGGTCAAAACTAGCAGCAGATCAGATCGCAATGCAGGCGGCCCGCGCTGGCGTGCCGGTCGTGGTGGTGCGGCCGGGGTTGCTGTATGGTCCGGGGCGATTGCCGCCTCTGGCACGTCGCGCTGCAGCGGTCGGCCCAGTGCGTCTCATCTTCGCCAGCCGCCACTATCAAATGCCGCTCGCCTACGTGGACAACGTGGTGGATGCGCTCTCCCTGGCGATGGATGCCGAAGGGGCGTGTGGGCGCGCGTACACGGTGGTGGATACGCACGTTGACCAGGCGGCGTATGTGCGCCTGTACCGGCGAGCGAGCGGCGCGCGCTGGATCAGTGTGTACGTGCCAGTTGGGGCGCTGCGCCTCGGCGCGACGGTGGGGGAGCGAGCGGCGCGACTGCTCGGTGCCGGCCCGCCGGTGACGCGACACCAGGTCGAGCGCACGCTGCGAAGCGCGACCTTCGTGACCACCCGGGCGGAACGAGAGTTGGGGTGGCGTCCGCGGGTCTCGCTGGAGGAGGCGCTCGCACGGACCTTTGCCGCGGCCAGGGGGGTGGGGTGTCCACCTGCGGCGGCGGTGGTGCATTCGCTCGCATGAGGGCATTCCGGCGGGTCGCGACAGGGCGAGAATACCGCTTGTTGTTCGTGGAGGCGTCCACCGGCGGCGTCGTGGGCGGCTCGCTGAGCGGCCTGTATCACTTGATTCGCGGCCTGGATCGGGAGCGCTTTCGCGTCGGGATGGTTCTGTACGAACCGAAGACAATCGAGCGCGACTTCCTCGAACTCGGAGTTCCCGTCTATCACGTGCGGCGCCCGCGATTGCAAAAAGAGCACACCCTGCTTCAGTACGACGGCTATCACCGCGCGAAGGCCATCGGGCCCGTGCGAGCGGGGCTGCGGGCGGCACGGCAGTCGGCGCGTTTGTTTGCGGAGGAGCTTCCGGCTGCTGTGGCGCTGGCCCGGTTGATTCGACGGGAGCGAATCGATGTCGTGCACGTCGGCAATGGGCTGCGTGCCAATTTCGACGGCTTCCTGGCATGTCGGTTCACGCACACGCCATTCGTCTGCCATGTGAAGGGGTTCGAGAAATACGGCAGCCGCGAGCGCTGGGCGAGCCGCCGAACGGACATGCTGTTGTGCATGACGCAGGCGATTCTGGCGCACTGCCGCGAGAAAGGCCTCGTGC
>JBBITY010000350.1:0-4092 GCA_037440565.1 Desulfurellales bacterium | reverse complement strand
GACAATCAGATCGGCAAATGCGTCATCGTCGATGTCGGCCGCCACCACCGCTTCCGGCCCGTCGTCAACCTGGATGTCCTCGACGGCAAACAGCGACCCATCACCGCGGTTCCGCAAGACCGCCATCGACCCGGCCTCGACCGAGTGGGCGCTGACGATATCGAGTAGCTCGTCTCCATCCATGAGGCCGAGCGCCAGAGCGACCGGACCCGCGCCGGCGACAAACGTGCGTGCCGGTGCGAGACCACCCTGCCCGTCACCGAGCAACACGCTCACGTCCTGACTGCGGTTGTTGGCCACGGCGACATCGGGACGCGCGTCGCCGTTCAGGTCACCGATCACCAAGGCGTTCGGCGTATCGCCAACCGGAAACGAGCGCCGCGGCGCGAAGGTGCCGTCACCATTGTTGAGCAGCACCGACACCGCGTCCTCGGTGGCGTTGGCGACGACAACATCCAGATCCTGATCCGCATCGAGGCGCGCCAGGCCGATTGCCTCCGGTGACGGGCCGGCGGCCATGCTCACGCCGGCCGCAAACATCCCGTCCCCATTGCCGAGAAACAGGGTCATGGAATTGGCGCGCGTGTTGACGGCGAGAATGTCCGGGAAATCGTCGCCGTCCAGCTTCCCGACCGCAACTCCGCGCGTACTCAGCTCGGCCGGCAGGGCGCTGAGCGGCTCCTCCGGGTCGTCCGGATTCGGCTGCGGCACCACTGTGAAGTTGCCCTGGCCGTCGCCGCGCAAGACGGTCACTGATCCCGGCAGCGTCTCGGACCGTCCCTCGTTCGCCACCACCACGTCCAGGTGGTGGTCCTCATCGAGAAAGCCCGCAGCGAGGCCGCGCGGCGCGGAGCCCACCTCGATGCGATCTCCGGCGGCGGCGAAGTACTCCGAGCTCCCCAAGCCCTTGAGAAAGACCACGGAGTCGGACTGGGAATTGGCGACCACCAGGTCGTTGACTCCGTCCTCATCGAAGTCCTCCCGCACCAGTGCGGACGGAAAGCTGCCGACGAAAATCGGGAACGGGTCGACGAATATCTCTCCCGTACCGAAACCGTTCAACACGCGGACGCCGCTCTCGTTGCTGCTCGTAAAGACGACGTCGATGAGGCCATCGCCGTCGACGTCCCCCGTCGCGACGGCCGTTGGTTGGCCCCCACCCGCGTCGGTTGTAAACGCCGCCCGAAATATGCCGCTTTGCGCAAGCCCCACCGCCGGCCAGAGCAACGCCATGCCAGCCCACACGGCCCCGACCACTCGAACCCGCATCACGTACCTCCTCGCCGTCCCGCACCGGTTCCCAATCGCACCAGCCCTGACCGCAGAGACGCTCCACCGCACAGAATTATGGCATTCATCCGATCGCGCCGATGGGAAACCTCACTCGATTGCCATCCCCAACCGCTCCCAACGCACCCACCGGTTCCGCCGGTCCCAGGACCAGTACACGATCGCTGCCTTCCCCTCCACGTCATCGAGGTCGACGAATCCCCAGAAGCGACTGTCCTCACTGCGGTCGCGGTTATCTCCTAGCACGAAGAGGTGATGCGGTGGTACCCTCACCGGCCCAAAATTATCGCGCGGGCCGCGGGCCATGATCCCCTCCCGCCCGTCGGCGAAGTACGCGCGCGGTGAATCTCTGAGCGCGCCGTTGACGAAGATCTGCTTGTCGCGAATCTCCACGACCTCCCCGGCCACGGCGATCACGCGCTTGACGTAGTCCCGCACGCGGTCGACGGGGTGGAGAAAGACGACCACGTCACCCGGCACCGGCGGGCTGCGGAGGAACAGCCAGCCCCTGCCCACTGGCCTGCGCAGTCCGTAGCGGAGCTTGTTGATGAGCACATGATCGCCGACCTGCAATGTCGGCGACATCGACGCGGACGGAATCTTGAACCCTTGGACCACGAAGACGCGGACCAGAATGGCGAGCAAGGCCGCGAGCGCGATGGACTCGGCGTACGCGCGAAGGGTGGAGCGAGGGGGCGACGCGGAAGGCGCTGTAAAATCACCGCTCACGCCGGGACCTTGAGGACGGCCAAGAACGCCTCCTGCGGGATTTCCACCGTGCCGACCTGCTTCATCCGCTTTCCCTCTTTCTGCCGCTCGAGCAGCTTGCGCTTGCGCGTGATGTCGCCGCCGTAGCATTTGGCGGTGACGTTCTTGCGCAGCGCCTTCACGGTCTCTCGGGCAATGACCTTCGATCCCAAGGCAGCTTGCAGGACAACCTCGAACATCTGGCGTGGGATCAGCTCGCGCATCTTTTCAATCACCTCGCGGCCGCGCTGATAGGCGCGATCCCGGTGGACGATCAGCGACAACGCGTCCACGGGCTCGCCGTTGACGCGCACATCGAGCCTCACCAAGTTGCCGGGCCGCAGATCGAGAAACTCGTAGTCGAGCGAGGCGTACCCTTTGCTGACGGACTTCAGTCGATCGTAGAAATCCAGCACCACCTCGTTCAGAGGTAGCTCGTATTCGAGCGCTACGCGGTTCACCCCCGGGTAGCGCAGCGAGCGGTGCCGGCCGCGCTTCTCCTCGCACAGCTTGAGCACTCCCCCGAGGTAGGCCTCCGGCACATGGATCGTGGCGAGAATGTACGGTTCTTCGATCACCTCGATCTCGCCTTCCGGCGGCAGCTTCGCAGGGTTGTCAACCATAATGCGCTCCCCGGCGGTGGTCACCACCCGGTAGGCGACCGTCGGGGCCGTCGCGATCAGGCTGAGGCCGAACTCGCGCTCCAGGCGCTCGCGGACGATGTCCATGTGCAGGAGCCCCAGGAACCCACAGCGAAAGCCGAATCCCAGCGCCAGCGAGGTTTCCGGCTCGTAGCTGAACGCCGAGTCGTTCAGGCGGAGCTTTTCCATCGCATCGCGCAGCGGCTCGTACTGGGCCGATTCCGTCGGATAGAGACCGGAGAACACCATCGGTTTGACCGCCTTGAAGCCCGGCAACGCCACCGCCGCCGGGCGCTCCGCCTCGGTCACCGTGTCGCCGATCTTGGTGTCGGCCACTTCCTTGATGCCGGCCATAAAGAAGCCGACCTCGCCCGGTCCGAGACCCTCCGCTGCGGCCGGGCCAGGGGTGAAGACGCCGACGCGGGTGACCTGAAATGTTGCCCCGCTCGACATCAGCATGATGCGCATGCCGCGGGTAATGCGGCCGTCGAAGACGCGCACGACGGCGACGGCACCGTGGTACGAATCGAACCAACTGTCGAAGATGAGCGCTTTGAGCGGCGCGCTCTCGTCGCCGTGGGGCGGCGGGATCACGCGCAAGATGCCTTCCAGCACCTCATCGATACCCTGGCCGAGCTTGGCGCTGGCGAGGACCGCCGTGCCCGCATCGAGGCCGATGATGTCCTCGATCTCGCGCCTGACGCGTGCCGGATCGGCGCTCGGGAGGTCGATCTTGTTGATGACCGGGAGGATTTCGAGATTGTGGTCGAGGGCGAGATAGACGTTGGCGAGGGTCTGGGCCTCGACGCCTTGCGCCGCGTCGACGACCAGCACCGCACCTTCACAGGCCGCCAGGCTGCGCGAGACTTCATAGGTGAAGTCGACGTGGCCCGGGGTATCGATGAGGTTGAGGAGGTATTCGTGTCCGTCGCGCCCGCGGTAGCGCAGGCGCACGGCGCTTGCTTTGATGGTGATGCCGCGCTCGCGTTCTAAGTCCATGCTGTCGAGGATCTGTGCCGTGCGCTCGCGCTCGCTGATCGTGCCGGTGATTTCGATCAGGCGGTCTGCCAGCGTGGACTTGCCGTGATCGATGTGGGCGATGATCGAGAAGTTTCGGATGTGCCCCAGCGTTGCCATTCCAGCGGTCTCGTACCCGCCGAGGGCGGGCCTCGGATTTAGCAGCCCGCGGTCGCGGCGCGGAAGGAGTCGACCGTCCGCCGTAGTCCTTCCGCCAGACTCACCTGCGGCTGCCAGCCGAGCACCGCTCGGGCGCGGCTCGGATCAAGCACGCTGCGTGCCTGCTCGCCCGGCTTGGGGGGACCGTGTTGCTCCGGCGCCAGCGATCCGATTTCCTCGCGCAGCATGCCGAAGAGTGTGTTCACGTCGGTTTCCATGCCCGTGCCGATGTTTATTG
>JBBITY010000349.1:0-4092 GCA_037440565.1 Desulfurellales bacterium | reverse complement strand
GGCTGGCCCATCCCCATGCCCCAGGGCGGAATGAAGTACAATTGATCTGGCAGGCGGTTGGTTTCGACCTTGATGACCGTGGCGCCCAGCGCGGCGAGGATACGGCCAGTGAGGGGCAGCGCGATGAAGGGGCCAAACTCGATGATGCGCACGCCGTCCAGCAGACGGCTTCCGCCAGAGCGCGCTCCACCGACAGAAGATGCGTCGGTTCCCTCTCGACTTGGTGAAGGGGCCTCCGGCCGAGAATCAGGGGCCGGGGCGACTGCGGCGTAGTGCGCACGGACGGCGAGATACGGCGGCGGAGGGCCGACGACAGGGGGGCGCAACGGCTCCACCGCTGTGGCGCGGCTCGGCGCGACCACTCCTTCGGCTCGCAGCGCCTCCAGCTCACCTTGCGACAGTCCCAGCTCGCCGCACAAGATCTCCTCGTTCGCCTCGCCGAGCAGCGGCGCGGCACGGGTGGCCGCCGGCACCTCCGCGCCGAGGACGTTGAGCGGATAGCGCAGGCGTCCGGCGACCGGGTGGTCCAGCTCCTGCCAGAAATTGGCCTCTGCCAGGGCCGGGTCCCCGAGGAGATCGGCGACCGTGTTCACGGGCACGACGACGAGGTTGCGGCGCTGCCCCTCCCGGAACAGCTCCGCGCGCGTGTGCGCGATCGTCAGCTCCAGCAGAATCGCTTCGATCAAGTCGCGGTGCGCGGCGCGCGCGTGGATGTTGCCCCGCAGCTCTTCGGCCAGGATTTCCTCGCGCCCCGTTGCTTCATGCAGCCAGCGAGCCAGCGTATCCCACTCGCCCGGCTGGAAGATGCCGATGCCGATCCAGCCGTCGCAACACGGATATACCCCCGCGGGCACGGAAAGGTTGGACACCGGCCCGACGCGGGTGACGTTCTTCTTGCGCTTATCCCAGAACAGGACCGGATGCTGTTCGAGATAGAAGCTCAGGAGCGCCTCTTGCATCGACACGTCGACATGCTGGCCCGGGCCGCCATGCCAGTCGCGGTGAAGCAGGGCCGCGACGACGCCGAGCGCGGCATACAGCGCGGGCGCGAAGCGCGATTGCTCGTTGCCCAGTCGCGTCGGCGGCCCGTCGGGATCACCGGTGATCTGCATGAAGCCGCTGGTGGCCATGGCCACCAGATCGCAAGACAGGTGCTGCCGGCGCGGGCCCGCTTGCCCGTACGGCGTGATCGACGCCGCGACCAGGCGCGGATTCCTTTGGCGCAGCATCGAGTAGCCGAGGTCGAGAGCGTCGAGAGTGCCGGGAGCGAAGCTCTCGATCAGCGCGTCACTGCTGCGCACCAGGTCGAGGAAACACGCTCGCCCCTTCGGCTGTCGCAGGTCGAGCGTCACCGAGCGTTTGTTGGTGTTGAAGGCGAGGAAGTCGAGGCTGGATTCGGGCGTCCGCTGTGCGCCGAAGAACGGCGGCCGGTAGCGCGCCGGATCGCCGGTGGGCGGTTCGACCTTGATCACCTCCGCGCCGAGATCGGCGAGCAGCTTGCCGGCGAACGCGCCCGTCTCATCGGTGAGATCGAGAATCCGGTAGCGCGGTAAGAACGCCTCAGACGCGGCCATATCGAGCTCTGCAAAACGAATAGAAAACCCTGGACGCCGGAGAGTCGCCCGCGAGTGGCACATTCGCGGGCTCACGCCCGCAACCAAAAGACAGAGGTTCCCTCCTCGTCATGCCCGCCCAGGCGGACATCCCGGCGGGGATGGTGGGACGGCACAGACCCTGGATTCCCGCTCCCCGCCTTCGCGAGGACGAGTTTCGCGGGAATGACGGACGCGGAAATCTTCGCGAAAAAACGAGATCCCGAGGGTCAGCAGTGCAGATGACCGCACATCTCGCCTGGCCCATTCACGATGAGGCCCCGTCCTCATCTGCGACATCTACGGGTTCCTCCTCTCTTTCCTGCTTCCCCATTTTCAATCAGGCACGGCCCAGGTCGTCACCCAGGATCGCCGCCGCCTCTTCGGCCATGCCCCTGACGATTTCGGCCGCCGGTCGCAGCGCGTTCAGCATCCCGACCACCTGACCGGCGGCCGTGGAGCAGACGTCCTTCATCCGCGCCGCGCCGGCGCCCGCCAGCACCGGTGACGACAAGATCATCTGGAACGGCATCGGCAGCATTTCGAGACCCGACGCCTCGAACTCCTCTACCCACTTGTTCTTGAGCTGCCGCATCGGCTTGCCGGTCACGGCGCGGCTGACCACCGTGTTTTCCTCGTCGCTTTCGAGAATAGCCTCCTTGAGGAACCCCGAGAGCGCGGCCTCGGGCGTGGCGCAGAAGACCGTCCCGCACCAGGCGCCTACCGCGCCGAGTGCCAGGGCAGCGGCCAGACCGCGCCCGTCGGCGATCCCGCCGGCCGCGACGACCGGCGTGTCGCCCGCCGCATCGACCGCCTGTGGAACGAGGGCCAGGGTGCCGATGCGGCTGTTGTGGCCGCCGGCCTCCGTGCCCTGGGCCACGATGATGTCCACGCCGCCGTCGCGCATGCGGCGCACGTGCTTCACGTTGCCCGCGATGCCGATCACCTTGATGCCGCGGGCGTGGAACTCCTGCACGAAGGGGGAGGGATCGCCGAGTCCGGCGGCGTAGATGGGCACGCGTTGATCCATGATGACTTCGAGCTGTCGGTCGAAGAAGTCGTGTGTCCAGTGCCAGGACAGCTCCTTGGACAGGCCGTCGCGCGGCGGATCCGGAATCGCATACTTCTCCTTGAAGCGCCGCGCGAACTCGAGGTGCGATTCGGGGATGCGTTGCCGCAGCTCGCCCTTCGAGCCCGTCTTGGGCACACGCGCCGGCAGGAGGGTGTCGACGCCGAACGGGGCGGACGTGAGGCGGCGCGTCTGTTCGATCCACTCGTTCAGGATGTCCGCGGGCAGGGGCGCCCCGCCGAGGATCCCCAGGCCGCCCGCGTTCGACACCGCCGCCGCCAGCTCGGGCGACGAAATCCGTCCCATGCCGGCGAGCAGGATTGGATAGCGCACGCCGAGGAGATCGCAGAGGCGCGTATGAAGCCGAGCGCGATTCATGGACTAACCACCTCCTCCCTCTTCGAAAAAAGGAGGACGAAGAGGGATTGGTCCGAACGGTTCCTCTCCAGAATCCCCCTGTCCCCCCTTTCTCAGAGGCGGGTAATCTACGGACCTGAGCGCTGGTGAGGAAATCCAGGCCGGGATAGGCCGTAACACCGGCAGAAGGGCGGGAGCAGTGCTCCCGCCCTGAAGCCTGAAGCCCCGCTCAACCGGCACCGCCCTTGAAGGGTGGAGCAGTGCTCCACCCCGAGGGATTTTTTCACAAGCGCCGAGACAATGGAGAGTTTCCGCAAGAGAGAGGAACCTTGGGAGCGGGGCACTTTTCTCAAGCGAAGAGCCTGTTCCAAGCAGGAATTCGAGGTTCATCGCGGAGGCGCGGAGCCGCAGAGGGAAACAGGAGGCGTTCATGTTGTCGCCAGCAGGTTGGCCTCTCGCAGGCGCGCCGCGACGTCGTCGAGACCGAGCTCGCGTAGCCGTGCAGGCGTCGGCCGCCCCTCGGCATCCCAGCCGCGGAGGCGGTAGAGATTTTCCAGCTCCGCGGTGTATTCGTCGCGGTCGAGCACGGCGCCCTCGAAGCGGCCCTGCTCGACCGGTACCCCGTACCACTCGTCGGGATAGTAGTCGTCAGCCTTTCGCAATCCGTGCAGGAGCTGCAGGGCCTGCTCGATCTGCCGGATGCGGTCGCCCGCCCGGTGGAGATCTTCCCAGGTCACGTCGACGCCGGTGACGGCGCTGAAGCACTGCGCGATGTCCTCCAGCCCCATGCGCATCTGCGCCCAGGTGGTGAAGCGTTGGCAGATGCCGAGGCTGTTGCAGACAGTGACGTGGTTGTCGGAGTAGAACTTGGCCAGCGACTTGTCGTCGAAGACCATCGGGTTGCCGACGTAGGAGTCCGCCCACTGCCGCGCGATCGGCTCGGGGATGCCGATCTGGCGGAAGCGCGCGTAGTCGACGTTGCCCTCGGCGAGCAGCGTGTCGGTGTTCAGGATGTCGCACTCGCGGATGTCGACGGCGCGCCAGCGCGCGCCGCTTCCCAGGCCGAAGCGCTCG
>JBBITY010000348.1:0-4101 GCA_037440565.1 Desulfurellales bacterium | reverse complement strand
GTGGTGGAGCGACGCTCCACCCCTCAAGAACGGTGCCGCGCGGCCATGGGGGGCACGGCCGTGCCCCTACGGGTGGGAGCACGGCTCCCGCCCGTTTGCGCCCGGGAGCTTGACAAAGAATCCCTCGGGGTGGAGCGATGCTCCCCCCCTCGAGAACAGGCGCTGTGCCGATGGGGTCGGGGCAGGCTTCATACCGGCCCTTGCGGGCGGCAGCTGTGCGGCCGGCCGCCCACCGCCATTGCGATGGGCCGCCCATCGCCTTGCCGGAAGCGTCCTATTGTTTATATTTTCCATGGTCGCCGGGTCCCGGCGGAATGCAGGTGACATGAGCGAGCGCGTGGTCGAGCAGGACGAACATGGCCTCGTAACGGAGAGCGAGAAGAAGCTCAAACCGCCCGCCATGTACAAGGTGCTCCTGCACAACGATGACTACACAAGTATGGAGTTCGTGGTGCACGTGTTGGAGAGCGTGTTTCACCGCTCCAACGCGGAGGCGATCCAGATCATGCTGCATGTGCATCGCAACGGGATCGGTGTGGCGGGGGTGTATACGCACGAAGTTGCCGAGACCAAGATAGCGGTCGTGGAGGCGATGGCGCGGCAGCACGAGTATCCGCTCAAGTGTACGATCGAAGAGGCCTGAGCGGCGAGCGGTCCCATGCTGAGTCGAGAGCTGGAAGCGACGTTGAGTCTGGCGGTGCGCGAAGCCTCCCGCCGCCGGCACGAGTACTTGACGCTGGAGCACGTGCTGTACGCCCTCCTGCACGACGCGGACATCCGCGATGTCATCCGGCACTGCGGCGGTGACGCCGAGGCGCTGAAGCGCGATCTCGATCGCTTTTTCGAAGAGCGCCTGGAGCGTCTGCCCGGAACGGGGCTGATCGAGCCGCAGCAGACGCTCGGCTTCCGTCGTGTCTTGCAGCGCGCCGCCCTGCACGTGCAGTCGGCCGGCAAGGACCAGATCAGCGCGCGGGACATCCTGGCGGCGATGTTTCGCGAGACCGACTCGCACGCGGTGTACTTGCTCGAACGGCAGGGGATCTCGCGTTTCGATGTCGTGAGTTACATCTCGCACGGTGTCTCCAAGATCGCGACCGATGACATGGCGGAGACGCCCGCCGATGAAGAAGGCGGCGCCGGGCCTGCCGCTCCGCGGCCGGCGCGCCGGCCGCTGGAAGCGTTCACGATCAATCTCAACCAGCGCGCGGCCGAGGGGGACATCGATCCGCTCATCGGCCGCGAAGCCGAGATCGAGCGGACGGTTCACGTGCTCTGCCGGCGGCGCAAGAACAATCCCCTGTTCGTGGGTGACGCCGGCGTGGGCAAGACGGCGATCGTCGAGGGGCTGGCGCTCAAGATTCACCGCGGCGAGGTGCCGGCGGTGCTCGCCAAGGCGACGATCTACGCGCTCGACATGGGCGCTCTGTTGGCGGGGACGAAGTACCGCGGCGAGTTCGAACAGCGCTTGAAGGCCGTCATCGCGGCGCTCCGCAAGCAGCCGGGCGCGATCCTGTTCATCGACGAGATCCACACCGTCGTCGGGGCCGGGGCGACCAGCGGCGGATCCATGGACGCCTCGAACATCCTCAAGCCGGTGTTGGCCTCCGGCACGCTGCGGTGCATCGGGTCCACGACCTACGACGAGTGTCGCGGCCACTTCGAGCGGGATCACGCCTTGGCGCGCCGCTTCCAGAAGATCGAGGTCACCGAGCCCAGCGTCGAGGAAACCTATCGCATTCTGAAGGGCCTCAAGCCGCACTACGAGCGGCACCACGGGGTCACGTACACGGACGGCGCCTTGCGCGCGGCGGCCGAGTTGGCGGCCAGGCACATCACCGATCGCCGCTTGCCGGACAAGGCGATCGACGTGATCGACGAGACGGCGGCGGCGATGAAGATTCTGCCCCCAGGGCGTCAGAAAAAGACGGTCCGCACCGCCGACGTGGAGCGCGTGGTGGCGAAAATCGCCCGCATCCCGCCGCGCAGCGTCTCGATGTCGGACAAGGAGCGGCTGCGGAAGCTGGACCAGGACCTGAAGCTCACCGTGTTCGGGCATGATGCGGCGATCGACGCGGTGGCGACGGCGATCCGCGTGGCGCGGGCGGGCATTGGGCGGCCGGAAAAGCCGGTGGGGTCGTTCCTGTTCGCGGGCCCGACGGGCGTCGGCAAGACCGAGGTGGCCAAGCAGTTGGCGCATGTGCTCGGGGTCGCGTTCATTCGCTTCGACATGAGCGAGTACATGGAGAAGCACACCGTCTCGCGGCTCATCGGCGCGCCGCCGGGCTATGTCGGCTTCGATCAGGGCGGATTGCTCACGGAGGCGATCAATCGGACTCCGCATGCGGTGCTGCTGCTGGACGAGATCGAGAAGGCGCACCCGGACCTGTTCAACGTCCTGCTGCAGGTGATGGATCACGCCACGCTGACCGACAACACCGGCCGCAAGGCGGACTTCCGCCACGTTATCCTCATCATGACGACCAACGCCGGTGCGCGCGAGATGGCGTCCCGCGCCATCGGGTTCGGGAGCCGGTCGACTGCGGAACGCAGCCAGGAAGCGATCGAGAAGCTGTTCAGTCCGGAGTTCCGCAACCGCCTCGACAGCATCGTGCACTTCGCGCCGCTCACGCCGGAAGTCATCGAGCGCGTGGTCGAGAAGTTCGTCATGGAGCTGGACCTCCAGCTCAACGCCCGCAAGGTGTTCCTCAACCTGACGCCGGCGGCTCGGCGCTACTTGGCGGAAAAGGGTTTCGACGCGACGCTCGGTGCACGGCCGATGGCGCGCCTGATCCAGACGGAGATCAAGCAGGTGCTGGCGGATGAACTGCTCTTCGGCCGCCTGCAGAACGGCGGCAGGGTGTTGATCGACGTCGGCGAGGACGGCCTGGCGTTCCGGTACGAGGAATGAGAGGCTGCGTGCGCGTGCCCGCGTGCACCCGCCAACGCCAATCCGAAAGCGGCCCTCCTCTCCAACGGGAGTGGATGATCTTGGGTTTGGCATGACGTTGGAGCGCGTGTCGGCCTGTGCGGCGAAGGGGACCTGCGCCTGAAGGTTCTTGCCTCCATGCCGCCGCCGATCTGAGCACACGCACGGTCGGTCTTGGGTGGTGGGGCCGAGCGCTCGGCACGGTCAGCGCCCTTCGGTGGGTGGTTCTTACCGCTCGCCCCGAGCCGTCGAAAGGCGTCTCCGGCTTTCTCGAACAGGCTCGCGGGGGGCTGTGGTCGCGCATCCCTTGCCCGCGCACGGGCGATTCCGGTAGATAGCGGTGCCCCTTCTGTGGCACTCAGCCATGTCTGAGCACGCGGTTGCGGATCCGTACCGCCGGTACCGGCGCGAGTTGACCGCCGCGCGTGTGCCCCTCACCGCGCAGGCGGTGAGCGCGGTCACCCTGCTCTACGCGCTCGCGCAGTGGGCCTCGGTGCCGGAGCGCTTTCGCACCGAGTGGCTTCCCAATGCGCTGCAGATCACCGTCCCGCTGTTCGCCTGGCTGCTGGTCCGGTGGCGGCCGCCGGCGCGCCCCGAACTGCTCGTGCTCGCTGCGGAGCTGGCGTACACGACCGTGCTCACCGCGCGCCTGCACATTCCCGCCACCGTAACCGAGCGCGTTGCGCTGTATCTCGCCATCAAGATGATGGCCACCGCGCTGTTTGTGCCGTGGGGCCTTGGCGTCCAGGGAGTCTCGGCCATCATCACGCTTGCCTTGTATGCGGTCATGATGGTGACGTCGGGCCGCGCCGGGCCGGCGGCAGCGGAATTCATGCAGCAAGGGCTAGGACCCCTGATTGCCGCGTTGCTTTCCGTTGCCGGCGCCGCCGGCGCTGACCGCGTGCGGCGGTCGGCGTTCGATCGCGAGCGGGAGCTGGCTGAGACCGGCGCCCACATGCGCTCGCTGCTGGAATCCGTGCCGGACGGGCTGTTCGTGGTCGAGGACGGGCGCCTCGTCTTCAGCAACGCCCCGCTGGCGGGGATACTTGGCTACGACGACCCGGCCGCGGTCGTGGGCCGCCAGCTTTCCGACCTCGTCGATCCGGCCGACCAGGCGGCCGTGCGCGAATATCTGGCGGGCGTCGACGCGACCTACCGAGCCAGTAAGCGCCTGG
>JBBITY010000347.1:1285-4102 GCA_037440565.1 Desulfurellales bacterium | reverse complement strand
CCGTGCGGCTGTTCCGCGCGATCCTTCCACGGCCGACCCTTGATGCGATCTCGTTGCTGATGGATGCGCGAGCCTATGGACGTCGCCGCGATGCTTCGGGCGCCGGCGGAAAGCGACGTGGCGACAAACGGCGCGGGAACCGAGACCAGCGCCTCCTCGGGCCAGAGGTGTCCGAAGTCATCGGCATCGACCGACGCGTCGAGAACACCGGTGAAGGCGGCGAGGTCGATCGCTTCGTTCAGTTCCTCCTTCTTGCTCCTCCAGGACGAGAAGCTCGGCCCTGACCGATCTCCGGCCAGTTCTGGGTACGCGTGGAGGTAGCGCACGTCGCCGGAGAGGACGAGGCGCCGGAACTCGTCGGAGTCCCCGGCGACGCCGTCTGCGATGAGGCGGGCAGCCACGACGCCGCGAAGAGCACTGCCCGGGATGAAGGGCTGGGTGGCCGCGCTGTTGGGATCGCCGGACAGCGTCGAGACGATGGTCGGCGCTCGAAGTCGGAGCTTGTAGTGAAGATAGGTCGGAGCAGCCGGGGTGCTCATGCCGTGGCCTCCGCGAGCTTCCGCGTTGCTTCGAGATCGCCGTTCAGCGTGACACGGATGTGACCGCGTCCCCGGTTACGGAGCAGGCCTCCATGACGAGTCGCGAGCGCGCACAGCGCCAAAAGCCGTAAGTCGTCAGCCGTCGGCTGATAGCCGTTTAGCCACGAAAGGCTCGCTTCGAATGCGAAGCCACGAAGAACGACCCGCGACGAGCGCAGCGTGGTGACGTCGGGAGCACCGGTCTCGCGATCCTCGGCCGTCTGGTAGCGGATGCTGGTGAAGCCATCGAGGATCGCGCGCGGAGTCAGCGGATGTTCCGTTCGGAGGGCCGCCCGGCGGAGCGTTGTCCGAACCGGGTTCGGTAGGACCGCGTCGCCGATCCTGAGCCGACAGGATTCATCCAGCGCCTGGGTTCGCCCCAGGACGCGCTCGGCCGCTGGCTCGAGGCTCGGAAAGTGCGGGAACATCGAGAGCCACGAATCGCGCAACAGACCGCGTACGGTCTTGCCGCCGATGAACGGCATTCCGAGCTTGTCCCGCTCCACGTCCGTGTCCACCACCCCGGCCGTCCCCTCGCCGCGGCTGAAAGTGGCATCGGAAAGAAGTTCGATGCGCAGGAAGGAAGGCGATGCGCCGCTCGTCATCCCGTTGCCTCCTCTGCCACGGATAGGTTGGCGGGGCGATCCGCTGCGCGCGGATCGGGCTCCAGGCGAACGTGCAGGTCCACCAGCTCGATCGCATCGAGAAGTGGAGTTTGCTGACCGATGAAGCCTCCCGCATCGAGGCCTGCTGGCAAGTGGATGCCATCCTCGATGGCGTTCCAAGCTTGGACCTGGCGAATGACGCTGTCGGCGCCGGACGGGACAAGCGAGCCGAGCCGCTTCACGCGGCTCCGGCTTCGCGCCCAGTATGCAGCACCCCGGAAGCCCCGTTTGGCTGTCTCCGGTGTGGTGGCAGGCCCCAGTAGCTCTGTGTCGAGCCATGCCCACGATTGATCGCGCCCGTCGAACCGGACGAGCGGATACGGACGCATCGTGAGGTTGCTGTCCTGGTACTCCCGCCTGCGAAGGTCCTCGACGGACTCGGCAGGCCGCGTCGAGCCGACGTGCCAGTCGAGCCAGCAGCCGGTGTCGACTGGCCTCCGCGCGTTCGCGTCTTGCCGTGCGCGCTTGGCGCACGCGCACAGGCTCTCCGCGAGAGCGTAGCTCCGGTGGAACGGCGCATGCGCCTTGACGAGCGCGACGCCGGCGCAGGCGGTCAGCGCACTGTCTTCGCCGATGTGCGGAATCCGGTTACTCTGGAAGTCCCGCAAGGCAGTGGCCGCCAGGTCGAGCGCAATCCGGCCGTCGCACACGAAAGTGATGTCGTCTCCTCCGAGAAGGATCGGCCGCAGCGGTAGAAAGACCGTGTCCTTGGGAGTATTGCGGGCCTTGTCATCGCGCCAGTCTTTCAGCAGAAAGCCAAGCTCGTGGGGAGTACCGCGGATCACGCACCTATTCTCCTCCACAGAGATGCGGGACGCGACCCGCTGGACCACGGCACGCAGGAGGCGCTCCCCGAGCTCATCGAGGGCGCGCGACCACTGACGGTAGTTGGTACGGACCGTGTTGTCGTCGACCTCCTCGTCCAGGCAGCGATCGAGCCATGCCGTGATCGCCTTGCCGACCCCGTTACCATCCACGTGGACGATCCCGAGCAAGCTCGTCTCGCCGTGCGAGCGTCCCATCAGGTCGAACTCGAGCGGGAAGCCTGCGCTCCATCCCGCGGCGTGTTCCAGCCTATTCGGCAGGAAACCATCCCAGCGCCCCTTGGAACGCTTCTCCACGTCGTCTTGCCGAAGCGCTTCAATCTGGGGGGAGATGGGGGCTTGATCGCGCTTGTCAAATGACGTGGCAGGCAGGCCCGTCACCGAGCAGGCGGTGGTGACGCCGAGACCGAACTGTGGGGCGCTTGGCCGCCGCTCGAGCTTCGCTCGCGCGAGATCGACCGCGAGCGCCTTGAGGCCCCACGCGAGCGAGCGGCCATCGTAGGCGCGGTGAGCGACAGCGACCTCGAGCCCCGGCGCCTCGTCCTGCAGCCAGCGCGTGTATCGCCGAGTCCATGTTCTTGCATCATCTAGACTCGCGAACTCGACGATCGCGTTCCCGCCGGCGGCTAGCAGCACGCGGTCGTCTGTCATCTCCCACTGCAGGAGCGAGTCGTCCGCGCGCTTCAGGACGTGGTCCACCATCCACGACGCCGCGAGCACGTCCCGAAGTCGGTTCGACGCGAAGACGTA
>JBBITY010000347.1:1019-1265 GCA_037440565.1 Desulfurellales bacterium | reverse complement strand
CGACGGGCATATCAGCTCTCCAGCCAGGTCTTCAGCGAATGCCGGTTCGGTTGCTTGCCCTCGCAGTCGGACCATGCACGGACGTCCGAGATGCCGAACACCCTCGTCGTGTTGCTGGCACCCCACACGTCATCGATATCAGCCTGCAACGCCGAGACCGTGGAGTCATCCGCGAGGCAAACCAGGGCGGCGCGTGCGAGGTCACCCCCGAGTTGTCGGGAACGGACGGCCACTTCGAACAGCTTC
>JBBITY010000347.1:0-947 GCA_037440565.1 Desulfurellales bacterium | reverse complement strand
AAGTAGGAGCGGTGACCCCGCACCACGGCAACATCGATCTCGAGTTGCGCACGCTTTTGGCCGCGAAACGCGTTCACGCCGACCGTGATCTCGGGTGCCGGATTCACATTCAGCGAACGGATCTGTGCGCCGAGCCACTCTTCCAGCCACTCGCCGCCGATGAAGGCGTACCACTGTCTGAACCACGACTTCTTCTCGTCGGCGTTGTGGAGTTGCTCGAGCTGCTCGTCCGTGGGAAATACTTGCACGCTCAGCTCCAAGCCGTAAGGGGCCGCTCGGAAAGGTTCCGACGTCGCATTCTTCGGGTTGCCGAATTTCTGAAGCCGTTCGCGTTCACCGTGAAGCTTGGCCGCTAGCGGTGGATCCGCCAGCACCTTGCACAAGATCGCGCGCGCATCGGCGGTCGTGGGAGCCGGAGTCCTCGCCTCTCGCGGTGTGTGCCTGATGCCGTGGAGTGCGAGCACGGTACCGAGCGTCACCGGGATCTCGCCATACTCGGAGAGCGCCTTCGAGTTCCCGTCGTCGAACCGGAGCCGCGCCTCACGGCCGGCCTCGCCCTCGTCGAGATAGGAGGCGTCCTGCGGCCGTCCCTTCTCAGCGAAGGCCAGCCGCGCATGGGCCGCCATGACCTTGGTGCCCCCCGTGTAGTTCAAGAGCACGTTCCCAGTGCTCGCCGCGAACGAATCGAAAACGCGTCGGACTGTCGTGGCACAGGTGGCGTCCTCCACGAGCAACTCGTCGAAGGTCACCGCGTTGCCAAGTGACCGCGTCAGCTCCTGGCGCAATCGATCCTTCGCGTCCTTCGTCTCCTTGGAGTACACAAGCGCGACACGACCCGGCTGCAGCGCGCAAGCTGCGAGATAGTTTGGAAGCGGGTTCGAGCCCACGAGGAGAACGAGAGTCGGCCTGGTTCGCTGCTCGCTCATTCTGCCCCTCCCTCGAAGAGC
>JBBITY010000346.1:0-4121 GCA_037440565.1 Desulfurellales bacterium | reverse complement strand
ACGTTTCCCGCCCCCTTCTCCTTCAAGCGTTCCATCACGGCGGGAAACAGCGTCAGGTGGGCGCCCGAGAGAATGCTCAAGCCGATGGCGTCGACGTCTTCCTGGACGGCCGCTTCCGCGATCATGTCCGGCGTCTGGTGCAGCCCGGTGTAAATGACCTCGAAGCCCGCATCCCGCAGTGCGCGGGCGATGATCTTTGCCCCGCGATCATGTCCATCCAATCCCGGTTTGGCGATCAAAATGCGCAGTCGTCTGTCGACCACAGGCGTCTCCTCTTGCACTGGTTCCTTAAATGTACCCCGGATCACGATAGACCCCGAACACCTCGCGGAACACGTCCGAGATCTCGCCGACCGTGCAGTCGGCCTTGACGGCGTCGATGATCGGCGGCATCAGGTTGCTCCCGTTGCGCGCGGCATCGCGGACCGCGGCCAACCGGGCGCGCACGGCGCCGGTGTTGCGCGCTTGCTTGCGCGCTCGCGTCCGCTCGACTTGTTGTCGCTCCACCTCCGGGCCGATGCGCAGAATCTCGATGGGCGGTTCGTCATCGACCGTGTACTTGTTGACGCCGACCATCACCTTCTCACCGCTGTCCAACTGGCGCTGGAACCGGTACGCGGCCTCCGCAATCTCCTTCTGTGGAAAGCCGCGCTCGATCGCCCGGATCATGCCGCCCATCTGGTCGATGGCGTCGATGTACGCGTACGCGTCCCGTTCGAGGCGATCGGTGAGTGCCTCGATCGCGTAACTCCCGCCCAGCGGGTCTACCGTATTGATGACCCCGGTCTCCTCGGCGATGATCTGCTGGGTGCGCAGCGCGGCGAGGACAGCCGTCTCGCTGGGCAGCGCCAGCGTCTCATCCATCGAGTTGGTATGGAGGGAATTGGTGCCTCCCAGCACAGCCGCCAGCGCCTGAAGCGCCACCCGTACCAGGTTGTTCAAAGGTTGCTGCGCGGTCAACGCACATCCAGCCGTCTGCGCGTGCGTGCGCAGTGTCCAGGAGCGCGGGTTCCTCGCGCCAAAACGCTCGCGCATGATGGTCGCCCACATGCGCCGCGCCGCCCGGAACTTTGCGATCTCCTCGAGAAAGTCGTTGTGGACGTTGAAGAAAAATGACAGCCGCGGCGCGAAGCTGTCCACCGCCAGTCCGCGGTCCACGGCCGCCTGCGTGTAGGCAATCCCGTCGGCGATCGTGAAGGCCAACTCCTGTACGGCCGTCGCGCCGGCCTCCCGAATGTGGTAGCCGGAGATCGAAACCGGATGCCAGCGGGGCGCGTGCCGGCTACAGAACTCGATCATGTCGACGATGATGCGTACCGACGGCTCGGGCGGGCAAATCCACTCCTTCTGCGCGATGAACTCCTTGAGCATGTCGTTCTGGATCGTGCCGCCCACCTTGCTCAACGGAACGCCCTGCCGTTCCGCGACGGCAAAGTACATGGCGAGCAGAATGCTCGCCGTGCAATTGACGGTCATCGAGGTGGTAACCCGATCGAGCGGGATGCCGGAGAACAGCGCTTCCATATCGGCCAGGCAGGACACCGACGCTCCTTCCCGCCCGACTTCGCCCAGGGCTCGCGGGTGATCCGGGTCGTATCCCATGAGCGTTGGCATGTCGAAGGCGGTGGAGAGACCGGTCTGTCCCTGTTGAAGCAGAAAGTGGAAGCGGCGGTTGGTGTCCTCGGCGGTCCCGAAACCCGCGAACTGGCGCATCGTCCACAGCTTTCCCCGGTACATGGAGGCATACGCACCACGGGTGAAGGGATATTCGCCGGGATCATTCAGGCGGGTCTCATACTGCCAACCGTTCAGATCGTCCGGGCGGTAGACAGCCTCAATCTCGAGATCGGAGACCGTGGTGAAGCGGCGCGGCGGTGCATCGGGCGTGGCCGCCCGCGAATCCTGCTGGGCCTTCGCCTGAGTCATGCGCCCTTCCCTCCCACTAATCGCAGGGTGGTCGGCGCCGGCCGCTCCCGGCCGCGCAACAAGCCGCGCGCAATGTGGAGCCAATCGCCGCGAACCAGCACACGCACCTCGCCGAGTGCGCCAAAAGTCAGTGGCTTCATGCCGAACCGCCCGCTGTCGAGAACACAGGGGACGCCGAACTGCTCGAGGTACCCCTTGACCAGGTACGCCTGAACCTCCATCGGCGTCGAATAGCAGCTCTCCCACTCCATCGGGGCTCACTTCTTACCGCGCCTTGACGATCGCGGCCCTCAATACTCCGGCTTCAAATCGAAGCGGTGGAATGACTTCAGAAAGCGGACCGTGTGCGTGCGAGAGCGCATGACGACGGAGTTCGTCGTCGCGCCGCCGCGGAAAAAGCGGACGCCCTCCAGGTAGTCCCCGTTGGTGACGCCGGTGCCCGCGAACATGATGCTGCCCGACGCCATCTCTTCGAGGGTGTAGATCTTCTCGAAGTCGCGGATGCCGCACTCCCGCGCCACCTCCGCCTCCTGGTCGTTGCGAGGGCGCAGGCGCGCCTGCATCTCGCCAGCGGCGCAGCGCAGGGCCGCCGCCGTCAGAATCCCCTGATGCGAACCGCCGATGCCGAGCAGCATGTCGATGCCGGACTCGGGGCGCGTGGTCGCCAAGGCGGCCGCGACGTCGCCATCCTTCAACAGCCGCACCCGCGCCCCGGCACGCCGCACCTCCTCGATGAGGCGCTCGTGGCGCGGGCGATCGAGAATCGCCACGGTCAGATCTGCCACGTACACGCCGCGGGCCTCCGCCAGCGCGCGCAGGTTCTCCGTCGGGCTCTTGCTCAGGTCGATCACCCCGCGCCCCTCGGGACCGACCGCAATCTTTTCCATGTGCATGGCCGGACAGCGAAGGAACCCGTTGCGCTCGGCGATCGCAATGATCGAAAGCGCGTTGTAACCCCCCGTGGCACAAATCGCAGCGCCTTCGAGGGGATCGAGCGCCACGTCGAGCTCCGGCCCCGTGCCGTTGCCCACCCGCGTGCCGACCGGCAACAAGTCGTGCTCACTGTCACTGTCCCCGATGGCCAGCACGCCGTTGATGGCGATCGACTGGAACGTGCGCAGCATGGCTTCCGCCCCGGCGCGATCGGTGGCCAACACGTCGCCGCGGCCCATCAAACGCGCCGAGGCCAGCGCCGCCGCTTCTGTCACCCGCACCGCTTCAAGCGCTAGGTTGCGATCCATCGTACGGGCACCGCGTTACCAACTGGTGATCCCTCGGGCAGGTCCGCCGCTACGAGTGAGTATAGTCCCCGACCCATCAATTTCTAGAGTCGGCAGGGGTTGAGCGCCCCGCCTGCCCCCGTGCCTGCGCCGGTGCATCATGCCACTTCCAAGCACTCGGCCAGCCGCTCGAGGCTCGGCGCGACACGAGTCACCTCGCCCACTTGGGCCAGCGCGGTGTCCGGATCTTTGAGGCCGTGCCCCGTCAGCGTACAGACGACCACGTCGCCCGCTCGAAACAACCCTGTGCTCGCTCGCTTGATCACCCCCGCCACACCGACTGCCGACGCCGGCTCGCAGAAGATTCCCTCCGTCTCGGCGATCAGACGATAGGCGACGATGATCTCCGCGTCGGTGACCGTGCCGATCTCCCCGCCGGAATCGTCGCGCGCCCGCGTCGCGCCCTCCCAACTCGCCGGGTTTCCGATCCGGATGGCGCTGGCGACCGTCTCCGGCTTCTCGATCGGGTAGCCGCGCGCGATGGGCGCCGCCCCTTCCGCTTCGAAGCCCATCATCCGCGGCAGAGACTCGACGCGCCCGGCGTTCCGGTACTCCACGTAGCCGCGCCAGTATGCGGTGATGTTGCCCGCGTTCCCGACCGGGAGGAAGTGATAGTCGGGCGCGCGGCCGAGGACGTCACAGATCTCGAACGCCGCCGTCTTCTGGCCCTCGATCCGATAGGGATTCACCGAGTTCACCAGCGTCACGCGGTACCGCTCCGCGGCCATCCGGACCAGACGCAGGGCGTGATCGAAGGTTCCGTCGATGCTGACGATGCGCGCGCCGTGCATGACCGCCTGGGACAGCTTGCCCTTGGCGATGTTGCCGTGCGGCACGACGACGAAGGCGCGGATGCCGGCGCGGCTGGCGTACGCCGCCGCCGAGGCCGAGGTGTTTCCGGTCGAGGCGCAGATG
>JBBITY010000345.1:0-4134 GCA_037440565.1 Desulfurellales bacterium | reverse complement strand
CCGCCGGACCTTGGCTCGTCTGCCGCGGCGGCGGTGAGGTGCTGCCGGCTACACTTGAGCGGACTGCGAGGCCATGCGGCCGCAAGTGGAATGTGGCTGGGTTTCCGACAACGGCTGGTTGGCTCATCCGATCCCCCTCCCGCATGGGCGAAGATATAGCGAAAATAGATATAAATCAATCCCGTCAGCGAAAAAGCCCGCCGGCGCGGCTGGCCCGCCGCTTGAGCGCTGTTGCTCCCCCGTTCAACGCTCGCTGCTCCAAGCTGCACTCGATTGGGCGGCGGGCGCGCACAGGAAAAGGGGATGAGCCCCAATGCCAGTCAGTGAAGGCAAACGGAGGCGATACGTGGTGCGCGAGGAGCGTCAGGAGGAGAATCCCCCCGCTCACTGCGTTCGCGGCCCCCTTTGCAAAAGGGGGCGATCTTGCCTGAGAGCACTCCGACCGTTCACCATCTAGGCGTTTCGGCGCAGCCTCTGCGCGGGCGTGCCGCCCCGGCGCAGAGGCTCAGCCGTCGCGTGCGGCGGCCATTTGATTGCATCGCGCCGCCGCGCTGGAGCTACGCGGCTGGCTCGATCAGGGACCGGCAATCGAGGAACCCGTCGATCCCGATGCGGCGCGGATGACGGCGCTGGACGAACGCGGTCGTGCATCGCGCGGGGAGAATCTGTCGGTGCGTCTCGCAAAGCCGCCGCACCTGGAGGTGAAGAGGGCCGCAACCTCGGCTCGATCCGGTCCCGCCTGCAGCCGGCCTTCCTGCGGCGCCGCAAGGAGGATGTCCAGCTCCAGCTACCCGAGCGCCTGCGCTCGGTGTCCTTTGTACCGATGCACGACGCAGTCGTGGGCACCTACGAAGAAGTCATGGCCCAGGTCGCGCGCATCGCGAGCAAGAAGGTCCTTTTGCCCCACGACCTCGAGCGCATGCAAAAACTCTTGGTTATCGCGCGGCGCTGCTGCAACGGGCCGCACATGCTCGGCATCGAGATCGACGACCGCAAGGTGCCGAAGATGGCCGAGCTGGAGCAGACCCTTCGCGACCTGTGTCTCGGCGAGGGCAGGAAGGCCGTCGTGTTCAGCGAGTGGACCGACATGACCGACCGGGTCGAGGCGTTGTGCGCGCAGCTCGGGCTGCACGCCTTTCATCTCGAGGGCGATGTCCCCGTTCGGGCGCGTCCGGTCATGATCCGCAGGTTCACCGAGCAACAAGGCCCTGCGGTCTTCATCAGCACCGACGCGGGTGGCGTGGGGCTCAACCTTCAGGCGGCGGACGCGCTGGTGAACCTCGACCTGCCGTGGAACCCGGCCCGGCTCGAGCAGCGCATCGCGCGAATCCACCAGATCGGCTCGAAGTCGGCCGTCCAAATTCTCGTGCTGGTGTGTCGCAACTCCGTGGAGGAACGCATCCTGCACCTCCACGAAGTGAAGAAGAACGTGCTCGCCAACATCTGGGCGGAGGGCGGCGAGGATACGATCGCGGCCCCCGGAGGCAGCGGCGCGTTCCGAGAGATGGTGGCGCATTTGATCGCGGAAGGCAACGGAACGGGCGCGGAGCCGGAAGCGGGGCTGGCAGATAGCGCCCCGGCCCACGAGGATCGTGTCGCGGAGGCCACCGGTCGCCCGGCCGGGGCTGCGGCGCACGCGCAGGGCGCGCGGGCCCCCACGGCGCATCGCATTGCGCCAGCGCATCACCGAGCTGGCCGCGCGGCCGATGCGCCGCGCCACCTCCTGCAACGAGACTTTCGTCCGCAGCAGGTGCATCGCCTGCCGCCGCCGTGCCTCCAACACCGCTGCCGATCCTTCAGGCGCATCCTGCCGGCCTCCCCACCGCGCCGGCAGTATTGCCTTCTTTATGCAGAAATCAATAACACGGGCTATTCACATGAATGCCACCGCCATTCCGCCACCGAGAAAAATCTACCGGAGGGAGGACAACCGGACAGCCAGCTCAAAGCCATTGCAGAGGCTCGCAAGACAGAACACACTGCATCGGACAGAGCATTCCCCTTCCCGTCTCAGATGCAGGTCACCGACCAGAAATGGATCAAGCCATGCAATTGCCGACGAACCGCGCCGTTCGATCACGACATACGCGCCGCTTTCGAGCCGGCACCTTCGGGGCGCCGACGCTTGTCGTGCTCGTGCTGGCGACCTTGGGCGCGGCTGTGATGCCCGCCCCCCCCGCACGGGCAGCATCCGTCAACGCGTGCGGCACAATCGCCGCCAACACGACATGGACGGCCGGCAACGTGTACGTGATCAACGACTGCGCTGCGACCGTTGCGTCGGGGGCCACGCTGACCGTGCAAGCGGGAACGGTGATCAAGTTCGGTACCTCGACCGCCGTGCTCCTGGTTGACGGCACCTTGATGGCCCAGGGAACGAGCGGCTCTCCGATCTCCTTCACGAGCCTGCGCGACGACAGCCGTGGCGGCGACACCAACGGTGACGGGGCCAGCACGGGGCGGCCCGGCGACTGGTCCGGCGTGCGGTTCAGGACCGCTAGCCGCGGACGTCTTGCCTACGCGTTCGTCGGCTTCGGCGGCTCGGGCGCCTACGACTGGGGCGGACGTTATGGAGATGCCCAGTTGGAGAGCTTCAGCAGTGACGTGACCCTGGACCACGTCACACTCCACGCCAGCGCCAAGAGCGGGTTGTACTGCGACAACGCCAGCGTGCAGGTCGCCTACGGCCAGGTCAGCGACAACGCAAGCTACGGCCTTTACTGGAACGGCGTCGGCCCATCCGTGCCACTCACGGTGAGCGACACGAGCTTCAGCGGCAACGGCGCCGCGGGATGGCTGCATTTCCGCGATGCGCCGGGGACCGTGACCTTCCAGCGCAACAGCGCCACGGGTGCGAACAATGGATTCCGCGCCGATGGCAGGCTGAACGGTGGCTCATTGACCTGGGATAACGCCGGCAACCTGCCGCTGCTCATCAGTCCGGGGATGCAGGTTGCCCCCGCGACGACGTTGACGCTGATGCCCGGCAGCATCGTGAAGCTGTCGGGGTCCTCCACGACGCTGGATATTCAGGGGACCCTGCAATCACAGGGGACATCGACCTCGCCGGTCAGGTTCACGAGCGCGCAAGACGACAGCCGCGCGGGCGACACCAACGGCGATGGCGCCAGCACCGCCGCCCCGGGGCAGTGGGCGAGCGTGCGCTTCGAGGCCGGCAGCCAGGGGCGTGTGACCTACACGTCCTTCGAATACGGAGGCTCCGGCGCATACGACTACGCCGGCCGCTACGGCGAAGCCGCAGTCGAGAGTTTCAGCAGCGATGTGACGCTGGATCACGTCACGCTGCGCGCCAGCGCCAAGAGCGGATTGTACTGTGATAATTCTAGTCCGCGCGTGTCATTTGCCCAGGTGAACGACAACGCCGCGTACGGTCTGTGGTGGAACGGCGTCGATGCAGCGGTCCCGCTGGTGGTCAGTGACACGACCTTCGGCAACAACGGGACGGCGGCGGGATGGCTGCACTTCCGCGACGCCGCCGGGACGGTGACCTTCGAGCGCAATTCCGCCGCCGCCCCGAAGAACGGCGTCCGTGCCGATGGCCGTCTCAATCACGGATCGTTGACCTGGGACAACGGCGATGACCTGCCGCTGCTGATCAGCGGCGGGCTGACCATCGCGCCGGCAACGACGATGACTCTGGAACCGGGCACCGTGGTGAAGTTCGGGAACCAGGCGGATGTCCTCGTCATTCAAGGGGCTCTCGACGCAGAGGGAACGGCCGGCGCCTTGGTGGCGTTCACCAGCTTGAGCGATGACACCCACGGCGGAGACACCAACGGGGACGGCCCGAGCCAGGGGCAGCCCGGGCAGTGGTCCGGCCTGCGCTTCGCGTCCGGTGCCACAGGACAGGTGGCGTATGCCTTCATCGGCTACGGCGGTTCGGGGGCGTTCGACTGGGACCGACGATACGGCAAGGGAATGGTGGAGAGCTTCAGTAGCGCTGTGACGTTCGACCACTGCACGCTCCACGCCAGCGGCAACAGCGGGTTGTATGCGGAGAACGCGACGGTTGCGTTCACCAACGGCACGGTCAGGGACAACGCCGTCTACGGTTTGAATTACAACGGTCTCGACGCGGCCGTGCCGCTCGTCGTGACGGGAAACACTTTCAGC
>JBBITY010000344.1:2491-4137 GCA_037440565.1 Desulfurellales bacterium | reverse complement strand
AAAGCGTCAACCAGTACGCCCCCAATCAGCCCGGCACGGACGAGCTGAAGGCGGCGCTGCTGGCATGGCAGCGATCGGATGGCGCACCGGCGGCACCGATTACTGCGGCCGATCGCGAGCGGTTGCGCGCGCTCGGCTACGTCGAGTAGCGGCGCCTCACCCCGAGTTGCCCCGGGGCCCCTCGGCCCTCGCTGGGGCACAATGCACGTCGAACGAGCCACGCCACACTGTCAGGCGCCCCGATTGCCAGTCCGGGTCACAACGGACGAGCCAGTGGTCTTGCATAGGTGCGAAGCTCGTCACCGTGTAGGGCGTGGATGGCTTGAAGAGCGCCCCCTTGAGCCGTTCGAGTGATTGCCCGTCGAGGCTCGACCAACCGGGCACGACCTCGAGATAGCGCGGCCGGTGCGCGTCAAGGAACGCCTGCGCCGCGGCCCCCAACATCTGCGGCGCGTTGAGGCCCATCAGGTCGACGACGAATGCATTGCCGAAGTAACGGATCGCGCCGGCATCGATTGCCCAGACCACGTCGGACGGAGCCGCCGAGGCGAGGACGCGACCAACCGCAACCTGCACGTCGTCGATGTTCTTGGCATCATTTGCCAAGCGTTCGTAACGAGCCGGGGTGTCGATCAGTAGGGAGGCACCGAGCAGCCCGAGCAGCACCCCCTGTGCCCCGACGCGGCGGCGTTGGGGCAGCCACCGCTCGATCGCGTGTCCGGCCAGGACGGGAACGGGCGCAACCAACAGCGGCAGCACCGGCAAAATGTAACGCTGGTGATAGAAGGCATTCGGATCGATCGGCGGAATCAAAACGAACGATGCTGCGCAAAATACCAGACCGCTCAGAAATGCACTCGCTGCCAAGACTGGCTGCGCCAGCGTATTCTTGGAGAACAGGACGAGCGCTGCAACGGCGGCGAGCGCCACCATCAAGATCGAGGAATCGGTGATCGGCAGTTGTCCGAACAGCTCCGCGAACCCCACTCGCAGCGCGTGCGGGAGCCCCCACCCGCCAGCACCGACCTTCGCGTAAAACGTAGCGGGCAGTGGCAATCCCGACACGTGGATGTTGCGCAGCGCCAGGACTCCAAACGCCAGCGCACTGCCGAGCAGCGCGCTGATGGAGCCCGCCACGAACCGTCGGCCATTCTGCAGGCGAGAGAACAACGCCACACTCCCGCTCACCAGCGCGAGTTCGGGCCGCGCCAGCGCTGCAACAGCCGAAAGGCCAGTGAAGGCGACAGCAGGACGGCGGGACGTGTAGAGGAGCCCGGCCGCCGCCAGCGTTGCGAGTGGAATCTCCATGCCGCTCACGCTCGCGCTGATCAGGTCGGGATGAAGCGCGACACAGAGCACCCCGGCCAATCGCATCGCCCCACTCCCCGGCTCATTGACGAGCGCCGCCGCAGCGGAGAAGCGCGCCCGGATTTGCTTTCGTCAGGAGGACTACACCGCCCACGCTCGGGGCCAGCAGGTGTGGAACCGCCAGAACAGCACTCCACAGCGGCGAGGTCGATCCGGTCGCGGGGATTCCTGAATTATAGGCCAGGCTCGCAGAGCGAGCCAGCGAGCGGCCGTACACGGCGTGAATCCATGCATCGTCCAACGGGTAGCCCTGGCGGATCAGATAATCCGGCGCGGCG
>JBBITY010000344.1:0-2442 GCA_037440565.1 Desulfurellales bacterium | reverse complement strand
AAGGCGGTCGCACGTCGATTCATGATCACCGCTCGGCGATCCGGTACAGCCGCCAGCGCGGTCCATCCTCCTTCAGCGCCAACCCCATCTCCGCAGCAAACGCCGCGTGGCCGCGGTCTGTGGCGTTGACGAGCGCGTAATCGAAGTGCCGCAGGTCTTCCTTGCGCACCCGCTCGGCAAACCACTCAAGGCCAACGGTCCACGCAACTGGCAGCGGCTCCCGGTAGACAACCAAGCTCGGCGCAAAACCGGCGAAGGAGAAGTTCAGCTTGCCTCCGCGCAGCACTTGCGCATATGCAAAGATTTGCAGGAACGGACGCTCCCTGATGATGGAGCTCTGCTTGACAAAGTCGAGGCCGAGAACCCGCGGCCGGTCCGGCAGTGCCGCCAGCGCTTCGGGCAAACCCGCCAACTCACGCTCCTCGAAGTGCTTCCATGCCCAAGCCGTCGTCAGGCAAAAGACGGATACGGCGATCATCGCGAAGAGCGGCTGAAGCCGGGAAGCCATCCGCGGAGCAGGGACAGCCAAGAGCAGCATGACCGCGCCAGCCGGCATCCAGCGGGCACCAAACTGGATTGTGTTCATGTACTTATCCGGCAGCAGCAGCGCCAGCGTCCAGCAAAGCACGCCCGCGCAGAGCAAATCGCGGTCTACGAGTGTTCGAAGGTTCTCCCCGTACTGCCGGAGCGACGCCGCGATCCAGCCCGCCACAACAAACAGCATGAGGTACTCCGCCGGGCCATTCAGCCCTCCTAGAGTCGCATTGACCAGCCATGAGAACGACAAGCGGCCGGTGGGGGTTTGTATCCACACGGGCGGGGATACAAAGCCCGCGGACGCAAGCTGTGGATACCAAGCGGCTGCGGCAACAGCGATCGGAGCGACTGCCGCCAGGCGGCGTACCATCGAGGCAGCCGGCACCCGATGCGTGACACTTACCAGCAACAACCAGAGCATGCCGAGCGCAAACCACAGCGCGTGACTCACATAGAGGAGCAGCGCCGCGCCGGAGTACCGGAACGCATCAGCCCAGCGGAACGAACCCACCGAGTCGCCCGTCGTGAGCTCGAACCACACCATAAAAGCGAGCCAGCCGACCACGAAGCTCAAAAACCCCCAGTACAGCGTGTGGTTGAACACCACGACCGATGCTAGCACAGCCGCCGCAACTGGGCGCGTGCGCCGCGCAGCAAGCCAATGAACGGCCGCCACCCAAAGTAGGACGAGCACGAGCGTCGCCATTCGCCCCGCCGCGGCAGGCGGACACACCGCCCACGCAGCTCCAAGCAGCCCATACACAAGACTGTACGGCGTGAACCATTGGATGGTGTATCCACTCGCCGGGTCCCGCATTGCCTCCACAAACAAACGGATCTGGGCGACGTGCTGTGGAAGATCCGTCACTGGCGGAAAGTCGACCACGAGGAACGGCGCGGCGACCAGCGCACAGCACGCCGCAGCAGCAACTAACCGCTCAGCGCCCACTCCGTTGCCCATCGCCGTGACAAGCGCGGCAGCAAACTATATGCCCGCGGCGGCGCTGGCAGCTTGGGACTGCCGATTCCGCGCACGCTTGTGGAACGAATGTCGGGCCGTGGCCGGGCCAGAGTGCACCGCGGGCTGCTTCCATCCCATGTGCAGGCGCGAGGGCCCGTGGCCGCGCTGTCTCCCGAGCTGAGGATGAGACCAAGCCGCCGGGCATAACCGAGTGGCTTTGATGCGCGCATTTGTCGTAGATGGGAGTGTGAAAACCCCGTCACCCCGCTCTGCCGGCCGCATGTCCAAAAAGCCCAATCCTCGTCCTCCCCTGCTCGCGTGTGCGAGCGCGAGTCGGGGCGCGCGCCTTGGCCCCCGGGTGGTGAGCCTCGCACTCATAGCCATTGCGACTGTGGCCACATACTGGCCGACGCTTCGCAACAGCTTCCTCGCGATCGGCTTCGACGACACCATCGTGCTCGATACACTCGCCATCCGCCAACTGAGTTGGGCAAATCTCCGCGCGTTGGCGACGGACTTCAACCAGGCGCATTACGTCCCCCTCACCATGTTCTCGCTGGCGGTTGACTACTATTTGTGGGGGCCAAATCCCTTCGGCTACCATCTGACGAATGTGTTGCTCCACGCGGCCACGTCGGTCTTGGCGACCTTGATGTCGGCGACGAGATCGGCCTCCCAGCCGGAGTAGGTCTTCACCTTGTCCCAGAACTTGTCCTTCTGGAGCTGGTACTCGGCGGTGCCCCACACCTTGAGCTTGCCGCCCTCCTCCGTCGACTTGTAGTCGCCCAGCTTCAGCTCCTCGCCGAGCTTGAGCAGGTCGGCGTACTTGTCCTTCTGGCTCATCGCAACTCCTTGGATCTGCGGTCGGCCCGCGGCTCGGGGTACGGTCGCAGCCCGCGGGGACGCCCCCGCAGCATCCCTCTGCCGGCGCCGAGGGGTCAACC
>JBBITY010000343.1:0-4173 GCA_037440565.1 Desulfurellales bacterium | reverse complement strand
TCCTTTGCCGTTTCCGTTCCGTTACCCGCGCACCACTTGACTACTACCCCCGCACGCGATCATCGAGCATTCCCTCAAGCGCGGCAGACGTAACGGAGTCGGGAAGGCGTTGTCAAGCCGCTTGACAGTTTCCGCCGGCGGTTGTCATTCGTTTGCCTGACGAACGTCGCCACGGCGAGCTTCTCGACTGATGCAAGCGCTCTTCTTTGACGGCACCGAAGTCCGGGTGACGGCCCGCCCCGAACCGGTGGCTGATGCGGCAACGGCGGTGGTGCGTGTCGCGCTGGCCGGCATCTGCAACACGGACCTCGAGCTGATCAAGGGCTACATGGGTTTTCGCGGCGTGCTCGGCCACGAGTTCACCGGCACCGTCGTCGATGGCCCGAGCGAGTGGCGCGGCCAGCGGGTCGTCGGCGAGATCAACTTCGCCTGCGGGCGGTGCTCGTTCTGCGAGCAGGGGCTGCGGCGCCACTGTCCAACCCGGCGGGTCATGGGCATTGTCGGCGCCGACGGCGCGTTTGCGGAGTTCGTGGCTGTGCCGGCGGCGAACTTGCACGCGGTTCCGGATTCGGTGCCGGATGAACTGGCGGTCTTTACGGAGCCGCTTGCCGCCGCTTTCGAAATCTTGGAGCAGGTACAGGTCACCCCAACGATGCGAGCCGTGGTGCTCGGCGACGGCAAGCTCGGGCTCCTCGTCGCGCAGGTGCTTCATCAGGCCGGCGCGCGGGTGCGGGCGGTGGGGAAGCATGCCGAGAAGCTCGGGATTCTCAGGCGGCATGGCATCGAGACCGCCACGCTGGGCGAGTGGGATCGCGCCAGCGCCGATCTTGTCGTCGAGGCCACGGGCAGCGCCGAAGGGTTCGCGCTGGCCGTGGCGGCGGCTCGGCCGCGTGGCACCGTGGTGCTGAAAAGCACCGTCGCTGAGGCGGTCCGCCTCGATACCGCCCCGCTGGTCATCAACGAGATCACGGTCATCGGCTCGCGCTGCGGCAACTTCCCGCCGGCGCTGCGCGCCCTCGAGGCGGGGAACATCGACGTGCGCTCGCTCATCTCCGCGCGCCGGCCGCTCCAAGACGGGGTCGAGGCGCTACGACTCGCCTCGAGCGCCGGAGTGCTGAAGGTTCTGCTCGAGCCCGGCGCCGCGTAGCAGCAGCCGGCTTGCTCTGGCGCGGTGGGCGCGGCCGGCACGGGATGGAAGCCCGATTCTTCATCGGATGCGGGGCTGGCGCCCCTGCGCGGGAAGAGCAGTCGAGCTGGCGGGGATTGTGCCGCGCGGGGCGAAAGGCCAACATGAGGTTTGGAAAGGCGCGACGCCCGTGCTCCGTCGACCCAACGGCTCCGCTCGCGAAGCACCGCCGCCTGACGCGGCGAGGGGCTTCATCATCGAGGAGCGCCCGGAGCCGGCGTATCTGGCGCTCTGGCGGTCGGGCGAGCTGGCGCGGCGAGTGCGCGTCGCCTTGGCCGAACTCGGAGAATGCCGCGTCTGCCCCCGCGAGTGCCGCGTGGACCGGCTGCACGCGCTGCCCGGCGAGGAAGAACCGCGCACGTACAGCCAGCCCCCCCGCATCCCCGGACGGCCGCCGGGCCGGGCTGTCCCGGCGCACGTGCCGAAGGGCGCGAGCTGCTTCACCGGCCGCTATGCGCGTGTGTCTTCCGCCTTTCCGCACTTCGGCGAGGAGGATTGCCTACGCGGCTGGAGAGGGTCGGGCACGATCTTCTTCGCCTTCTGCAATCTGCGCTGCGTGTTCTGCCAGAACTGGGACATCAGCCAGGCGGGAGAGGGCATGGAAATCCGGCCCGCAGAGCTGGCCGGGCTGATGCTGCGCCTGCAATCGCAAGGGTGCCATAACATCAACTTCGTCACTCCGGAGCACGTGGTGCCGCAGGTGCTCGAAGGGCTGTTGCTCGCAGCCGAGGCCGGCCTGCATCTCCCGCTCGTCTACAACACGAGTGGGTACGACTCACTGCGCAGCCTGGAGCTGCTCGACGGCGTGGTGGACATCTACATGCCGGACTTCAAGTTCTGGGACCCCGAGCTGGCCCGGCGGTACGTCAAGGCGGCGGACTATCCAGAGGTCGCACGCCGAGTCATCGCGGAGATGCACCGCCAGGTGGGACCGCTGCGCTTCGACCGCGACGGCGTGGCCGTGCGCGGCGTGCTCGTCCGGCACCTGGTAATGCCCGGCTGCACGGCCGATGCGCGTCAGATCTTCCGCTTCCTCGCCCGCGAGGTCTCGCGCGATACATACGTGAACATCATGGAGCAGTACCGTCCCGCCGGGGCTGTAGATGAGCAGAAGTATCCCGAGCTGTGTCGGCGCCCCGATCCGAGCGAGCTGCACGCCGCGGTTGAATCCGCTCGCGCCGAGGGCCTCTGGCGCTTCGACCAGCGCTGGCGGTGACGGAGGTCCGAAGAGAAATCGTGCTGGGGTCCCCGTATCACGAGGCATCGACGCTTCCTGCCCCAGCCTGGTGCGGAGCTGCCTTCGTGTCGGGAACGCGGCCGTCCATGAGCCGAGCGCTTACTGAATCTCGCGAAATATGGTGACGGGTCCCAGAACCCGCCGCCGTGCGGTCAATGCATCATCTTCGGAATGTCCGTCGCTTCCTGGATGGAGCCGAAGGACTCTTCGTAGCGCCGGATGTTCTCCTGCAGCGCCCGCACGATGCGCTTGGTGTGCTCGGGCGAAGTGATCACGCGCGACCGCAGCGTGGCCACCGACTGCCCCTGAGGGGAGCGCTGCGGTTGGAGGAAGAGAAAGTCGAGAATGAACTCCTCCTTGCGATGACTGACCATCATCAAGTTCGAGTACACGCCATTCGCGTATTGCGGGTCGACCTGGATTGTAATCTGCTGCTCGACCGGCTTTGGGACCTTGGCTTCTTCGGACATCGTTCCCTCCCCTCACCGTACAGGCAGACTAGCGCGAGCCGGCGGAAGAACACAAAGCGGTTTGCGGCCGCCGCTGCCGCCGAAGTTGACTTCCACGGCCATCGCGTGATTGCTTCGAGCACCGCCTCCGCGAGGAGCCTGCATGAGTGTGCAAGACATACTCGATGAACTGAAACGACGACACAAGGAAGCCGAACTCGGCGGCGGCGAGGAGCGCATCGAACGGCAGCACCAGGCCGGTAAGCTCACCGCCCGCGAGCGGGTGGCGCTCCTGCTGGATCCCGGCAGCTTCGTCGAGCTCGACAAGTTCAAGACCCACCGGTGTACCGATTTCGGCATGGGGGACAAGAAGATTCCCGGCGACGGCGTGGTGACCGGTTATGGCACTATCGACGGCCGGTGGGTGGCCGTGTTCTCGCAGGATTTCACCGTCTTCGGCGGGTCCCTGGGCGAGGCGTTCGCCCAGAAGATCTGCAAGGTGATGGATTTCGCCTTGAAGCAGGGCTACCCGGTGATCGGCCTGAACGACTCGGGCGGCGCCCGCATTCAGGAAGGCGTGCAGAGCCTCGCCGGCTACGCCGACATCTTCCTGCGCAACGTGCTGGCGTCCGGCGTGGTGCCACAGATCTCGGCCATCATGGGCCCGTGCGCGGGCGGCGCGGTGTACTCGCCGGCCATGACCGACTTCATCATCATGGTCGAGGGCAGCAGCTACATGTTCATCACCGGCCCCGACGTCATCAAGACGGTGACGCGCGAGGAGGTGACGATGCAGGAGCTCGGGGGCGCTCTCACCCATGCGACGCGCAGCGGCGTGGCGCATCTCCGCGCGCCGAGCGACGAGGACTGTCTGGCGCGCATCCGCGAACTGTTGTCGTACTTACCCTCCAACAACACCGACGACCCGCCGGTGGTCACGCCGACCGACGATCCCGAACGGCGCGATCCCACACTCAGCGACGTCGTCCCCGAGAACCCGAACAAGCCGTACAACATGTTCGACATCATCCACCGGGTGATCGACGAGGGCAGCTTTTTCGAGATTCATCCCGATTACGCGCAGAACATCATCGTTGGCTTTGCGCGGTTCAATGGGCGCCCGGTCGGAATCGTGGCCAATCAACCCTCGGTGTTGGCCGGCTGCCTGGACATCGACTCATCGATCAAAGGGGGGCGCTTCGTGCGCTTTTGCGACTGCTTCAACATCCCCATCGTCACCTTCGTCGACGTGCCGGGCTTCCTCCCCGGCACGGCGCAGGAGTTCGGCGGCATCATCAAGC
>JBBITY010000342.1:0-4173 GCA_037440565.1 Desulfurellales bacterium | reverse complement strand
GATGTGAACGATGCCACCGCACAGGCGACGGTCGCGACCATCGCCGAACGGGGCGGCGCGGCGCGTTCATGCGTGGCCGACGCCGGCACCCCGCAGGACGCCGAGCGCATGGTCCGCACCGCCGTCGATGCCTTCGGCGCCTTGCACATCCTGTACAACAACGCGGGCATCGCCATTCCCTTCGAGGACGGCTTTACCCCCGCCGTCGAGCCCGAGGTGTGGGACCGCGTCATCCGCGTCAACCTGTCCAGCGTGTTCTACTGTTCCAAGTACGCCATCCCCGAGATCGCCAAGGCGGGCGGCGGGGCGATCATCAACACCGCCTCGTCGATGGCGCATCTGCCGCTCGGTGGCCTCGACGGCTACGCGGCCTCGAAGGGTGGCGTGGCGACGCTTACCAGGTCGATGGCCGTCGGGTGCGCCGGGCTCAACATCCGCGTCAACGCCATCAGCCCCGGCTACGTCGATACGCCGATGAACGCCCTCATCTTCGGCAGCGAAGAGATGAAGCAGGCGTTCGCGCGAGGCCACATGACCGGCCTGCAGACGCCCGAGGAGATTGCCGACCTCGTCGTCTTCCTCGCCAGCGACGACGCCCGTAGCCTGACCGGCGCCGTCATCAACTGCGACCGCGGCTGGACCGCCTTCAAGCAGCCGCAGTTGCTGGGCTGAGAGCTGCAGAGGAAATCCCGCCGGGGACAGGCGGGCACACCGACGGCCGGGCGGGAGCAGTGCTCCCGTTCTTGCCCCCGTTCTTGCCCTATTCTTGAGGGGGGAGCACTGCTCCACCCCGGGGAATTGTTTCACTGGGAGCGGCTCAGATCACCTTCTCGGCCCGCAAGGCTTCGATCTCTTGCGCACTGAGGCCGAGCAGGCCCCGGTAAATCTCGTCGTTGTGCTCACCGAGCGTGGGGGCGCCGCGCTGGATGCGGCCGGGTGTAGCGGAGAGGCGCGGATAGACGCCCTGCATGCGCACGGGGCCGATGGTTGGGTCCTCGACCGTGACGATGTCCTGGCGGGCGGCGTAGTGCGGGTCGGCGGCGATCTCGGCGATGCTGAAGGCGCGGGAGACGGGGACCTGTGCCTGCAGCATGATCGCTTCGATTTCCTCGGCGGTGTGCTGCCGGCACCAGTCCGCGACGATGGCGTTGATCTCGTCGGCGTGCTCGGCGCGGCGGGCGAGCGTGTTGAAGCGCGGATCGTGGAGCAAATCCTCGCGGTCCATGGCGCGCGCCAGGCGCGGGAACAGGCCGTCCCCGGCGGCGATGATGGAGACGAACTTGCCGTCCTTGGTTTCCCAGTTGTCGAGCGGCGCCGAGTTGCGCAGCCGGTTGCCCTCGCGTTCGCGCACGAGGCCGAGCCGGTCGTAGGCGGCCATGGTGTGTTCGAGAACGCGGAACACCGACTCGTACAAAGAGAGGTCGACCCACTGGCCGCCGCCGCGGTGCACGTCGCGGTGGTAGAGCGCCAGCATGACCGCCAGCGCGTTGAACACCCCGGTGAGATAGTCGGAGATGATGACGCCGGGCCGCACGGGCGGCTGGTCGGGATACCCGGTGAGGTACAGCAAGCCGCCGAAGCCGATGCCGTTGCGGTCCAGGCCCGGGCGATCCCGGTAGGGACCCGTCTGCCCGTACACGGACGCGCGGGTCAGGATGAGATCGGGATTGATTCGCGCCAGCGCGTCGTAGCCGAGGCCCCATTCCTCCAGCGTGCCGGGCTGGAAGTTTTCCACCACTACATCGGCGAGCGGGACGAGCCGGCGGAAGACCTCCTGGCCGCGCGGTTTGCGCAGATCGAGGGTGATCGACTTCTTGTTGCGGCCCTCGACCGCCCACCAGAGCGAGTAGCCATCGGCGAACGGGCCGATCGAGCGCATGAAATCGCCCGTCCCCGGCAGCTCGACCTTGATGACCTCGGCGCCGAAATCGCCCAGCAGCGTGGCCGCAAACGGCGCCGCAACGCGGGTGCCGATGTCGAGGACGCGGATGCCGCTCAGGGGCAATCGGGTTCCAGGTTCTGGATTGCTCGCCACAAAGACACGCAGAGCACGGGGAAGGCGATGAGATCAAGATCAGCGAGCCAATTTGCGCTCCGGGGGGACGTTCGCTAACGACGGAGGCGGCGGGAGGAAGGCAGCATGGGCATTCAAGATACGCTGTCGCGCGAGTTCCTGCGCGTCGTCGAGGAAGCGGCCATCGCCAGCAGACCGCGCTGCTCGACTGCTTCGCGGGTCACCTGCAGCCGGAGCGGTCGTTGTGCTTCTTCTACGCCAAGCAGGTGCCGTTCGTGGAGGACGCGGGCAGTAGCCGGGTTCTGATCGGCGTCGGGCGCGTGCTGCACGTCGGCCCGCTGCAGGAGTACGCCTACACGACCAAGGGCAAGCCGCGCTCGATGTTGTGGGAGCGGATGATCCAGCACTCAGTCCGCTCAGACTTCAAAGACGGCTTCCTGCTCCCGTATCACGCCGCCATCGCACGGGCGGCCGCAGATCCGGGCTTCGATCCCGCCGAGATCGCCGCTCTTTCGCCCCCTGATCGGCTAATCGACTTCTCGTACGCCTCGGAACTGGTCACCCACGACGGCGCCATCGCATCGCTGCTGGCGTGCGCTGAGCCGCTGCGCAAGGCGAGCGGAGTGCGGGAAGAACGTCGTCGAGGCCCGCTCGTTCGCCGAGATGCTGGAGCAGACGATCCGCCGCTACCCAGAACCGCGCCAACGAGGCAGCGCAGGTGATCGAGGAGCTAATCCAGCTCGCGAAGGAGATGCGCGAAGCGAATGCGCGCGGCGAGGCCCTGGGTCTCTCCGAGGACGAGCTGGCGTTCTACGACGCGCTCGAAACCAACGACAGCGCCGTGAAAGTGCTGGGCGACGAGACGCTCCGCGCGATCGCGCGCGAGCTGGTCCAGACCGTGCGCAGCAACGTCACGATCGACTGGACGCCGCGCGAGAACGTGCGCGCCCAGCTCCGGGTTCTGGTTAAGCGCATCCTGCGCAAGCACGGCTACCCGCCGGACAAGCAGGAGAAGGCGACGCAGACGGTGCTCGAGCAGGCGGAGGTGCTTTCGGCGGCGTGGGCGGTGGCGTGAGGGTAATACAGTAAATGGCCCCGCGGAGGTCGGCTCGGGCGAGGTCCGCGAGAACGAGGTGCAGTGCCCGCGGAACGCGCTCGCCCGCCTCAGCCATGAACTGGCCGGCCGCGCTCAACCTGCCGTCGCCAGCGTGACCGACAGCGGATCCTGAACGTGCTTCGAGGCATCCAGAATCTCGAACCCGACGATGCCTCCGTCGTAGCCGAAGTCGGCAATCACGCCGGGCCGGACCTCGTCGCTTTCCTTGATCCGCTCGTCTCGAAGCGAGATCACCATCGTGTCGGTTTCCCGGTCGTACTGAATCTTCATGTCGTGCCTCCTGTCAGATACTTCTCGATCTTCGAGCTCTTGTACATGGTCACCACGACCGTCTCGTCCGCTCGCTCTTCGACCACCACGCAAAGCACCATGGCTGCCGCAGTGTCTGATCATGATACCTGCGGACCAGGATCTCCCGGGAGCCTCGGCCTGCGAGCCGCCGTTCGGGGGCTTCCAGCCTGTAATGCCGTCAAGCGTTTGGCGGATCAGTGCTCGGGCTGCCGCGGGAGGCCGAGGACCCGCTGGGCGATGATGTTGCGCTGGATCTCGGAGGTGCCGGCAAAGATGGTCGCGGCGCGGTAGTAGAGATACGACCGCAACCAGCGGCCGCGCTGGACGGCGCGCGGCTCGCCCGGCCAGTACTGGCAGCTCGCCCCCAGGATCTCCATGGCGGTGTCGTGCATGCGCTGGCTCATCTCGCTCCAGAAGAGCTTGACGAGCGAGCTTTCCGGTCCCGGCTTGCCGCGGCGGCGAATCTGCGTGAGCGTCCGCCAGTTGTGCAGCTTGAACAGCTCGACCTCGATGAAGGCTTGGGCGAGCTGCTGGCGAAGCACGGGATCGGCGCCGGCGGGGCGGTTGGCGCGCCGGGTGTGACGGGCCAGGCCCAGAAGTTCGTGGAGGAGAATCCGGTGAATCACGAGCTGTCGCGGCGAAGTGCCGCGCTCGTGGCTCAGCGTGGTCTGCGCGATGTTCCACCCCTGATTGAGCGCACCCACCAAGTTGGAGGCCGGCACGCGCACGTCTTCGAGGAAGACCTCGTTGA
>JBBITY010000341.1:3991-4243 GCA_037440565.1 Desulfurellales bacterium | reverse complement strand
TCGATGCACCGGCGGGAAGGCGGTTGCGTCCGTCGAAGAAGAACACGTCGCCGCGCAGGCCGACTTCCAGCCGGATCCAGTCGGCGAAAAAGGCCTGCTGGCGCAGGAATCCGCTCACGGAGCGTTCCTGCAGGTCGAGGCGGTTCACAGTGAAAAAGCGATGGCGCCGCACTTGACGGTGCAGCGCCAGGTCGATGCCGTCGGTGCGCGTCTCCACACCCACCTGGCTCTCCATGGTCCGATCGGCCACCG
>JBBITY010000341.1:1862-3965 GCA_037440565.1 Desulfurellales bacterium | reverse complement strand
CTCCGTAGAGGAGGCGTTGATCGTTCTGCTCGATCCCGTCGCCGGGAATGAACGTGCCCGGCCCGCTGCAATCCTCACGGGCGCCGTCGCAAATCGTGCCATCCGGCCGTCTCAGGAAGCGCAGCCCCGTGTCCCTGAAAAAGGTGAAGTCCGAGAAGAGCTGGAGCCGGTAGCGGCTGCCGTATGCCTGGACCGACCAGTGGTCGTCCGCCGTCGGGCTGTAGGCGTAATGCAGATTCAGGTTCTCGCGATCGCTAGTGCCGCCCTCGAACGGGTCGATGGCCCCGAAGCGGTCCAAGCGCCCCGCCGCCACCTCGCGCAGGGGTATCTGCCCCGAGCCGTCCCAATCGCCGGCGTACACGTCACCCGAGAGCGATACCTTCGATTCAGGCGTCGGCGCCACTGTGCCTTTCACAAAAGCGTTGTACCGCGCGTAATGCTGCGGGTCGGTGAACGGACCGTTGGTGAAGTACGCCTGCGCGGCGAGCAGGGTCTTGGCCGCGCCGAGCTTCGGCGAGGCCATGGCGACGTAGCGTTGCGTGTCGAAGGAGCCTCCTTCCGCCCGCGCGTACGGTTCGGCTACCTCCTCTTTTGTGACGATGTTCAAGGCGCCAGCGTTGGCGAAGTCGCCGAATTGGGCGAAGTATGGTCCCTTATAGAGCTGGAGCCGCTCGACGGTTTCCGGAATCAAGACGTTGAGATCGGCATAACCCTGGCCGTGTGCGTGCGAGACCAGGTTGACCGGCAGATCGTCGACGAACACTGCAAAGTCGGTCCCGTGATCGGCATCGAAGCCGCGGACCAGGTATTGCGTCGCCTTGCCGCCGCCTTGGTGCTGCGCCACGACCACACCCGGGACGTTGTTGAGGATCTCTTGCGTGGTCGCATGCGGCCGCAGCTCGTAGTCGCGGGTGCGGATTTCATCGGATGAAGCGGCGGACAAAGGCCTTCGCGCCACGACCTCGATTTCCTCCAGCGTCGTCGTCGCTGTCGTCGTTGGCTTCGCACTTTCGGCTGGCAGATTCTCCGAACGCACCGGGGCGGTCGGCTCCAGGCCGCGCTGCTCTTCGCGTTCTTGCTCTTCCGCCCTCGCCGTCATCGCAAGCAGAGATGCCGCCATGACAGCAAGGCACACTGATATCTTCGTCATCGAGCCCCTCCTCAGGCGCGCGGGCGGAAGCGGCTCCGCCCGCCGGACAGCATGAAGTTTCGGTTGGCTGACCTACCGGGGGAGGAGCGGCGGCGGGCCGCGCGCGCGTCTCGATGGGAGCGGACGATCGAGCAAGGTCGCTGCGCCGGGTGGCCACAGGGCCTCGATCACGGCCGTCGTGCCGAGCGGGGGGATGCCGAGCGGCAGCATGCGACCGTACGGATTCTTCACGTGCCAATGTCCGCTGTCCTGAGCTGCTTGCGTTCGCTCGATGCGCGGCGCCGCCTCACCGGCCGCGCGCGCCGTGGGCGCGTGGATCGGCCGATTCACGGGGGCATGACGATGGTCGTCCGATGAGTCGCCAGCGTGCTCGCGCCGTCCGACGGCCCCTTCGTCGGAATGCACGTGCGCATGCTCACCGCCGGGGTGATCGTGCGAGTAGAGCCCCACCTGCGGGCTCACGACCGACGCGAGGAACGCGATGATGGTCGCTGCGGTCAGACGCTGAACGTACCGGCGCATTGCGTACCCTCTCTTGGCCGCCGCGACGATCTTTGCAAGCGCGTGGGTGCGGCGAATCGCGCTGAGCGGCAACCCGCGAGCGGGCAATTCAACCGCTTTTCTCAGCAGGCAGCAGTGAAATTCCTGCAAGCCTCCTGGGACTTGGGAGGTTGGATTCGGCCCCCCAAGGAAAAACCCGTACTCGTTTTGGGGCATTCCCAGATTGACGCCGGCGTACCGTGCTGGCGTATAGTCGTCATCACTCGCGCGCAGCCGCGGCGACTCGATGCCGTCGTCAGCATTTCACGAGGGGGCCGGAACGAGGAGGGCTCATGACGGATTCGCAAACTCCCGTGATGTTCGAAGACGTTCTGCGGGCCGAATTGGCGAGCATTGCCGAGGCGCGGCGGAAGCGCGAGGTGTCCGTCGCACCAGCGGAGCTCGACACTCCC
>JBBITY010000341.1:282-1818 GCA_037440565.1 Desulfurellales bacterium | reverse complement strand
CGCACCGCGCCGAACTCGCCGGCCTGGCCTTGTCGGGCGGCGGCATTCGCAGCGCAACCTTCAACCTCGGGGTGCTGCAGGCGCTCGCGGAACTCAAGCTGCTGCGCCACCTCGATTACGTCTCTACGGTATCCGGCGGCGGGTACATTGGCAGTTGGCTCACGGCGTGGATCAGCCGAGAACGGAGCGTCACCGCAGTCGAGGAACACCTGTCGCCGAAACCGCTCGGGAACGACCCCGTTCGAGAGCCCGTACCCGTGTCGTTCCTGCGCAGCTTCAGCAATTACCTCACCCCACGCCGCGGGTTCTTCGGCGCCGACACCTGGACGGCGATCTCCACGTACCTGCGCAACCTGACCCTGAATCTGATCATCCTCGTCGCCGCGCTCTCTGCCCTGCTTCTGGTGCCGCGATTGGCCATGGGGCTCTTCGAGTGGTGCCAAGCCAACCGCTTCGGCGCACCCGAAGCCGCCCCGCTGTTTCTCCTCGTCGCTATTGCCGGCATCGGCCTCAATCTCACTGCGCTGGCGGATCCGCGCTCTCCACGGCGGCAAGGAGAGCTGTTCTACACCCAGCAATGGGCGATTCAGTTGATCATCGTCATCCCGGTTTTCTTGGCGGCCTGGTGTGGCACCTGTTGGCTATGGAAAAGGCCCCTTCGCTGGTCGTGGTCCCAGTGGGCAGTGGTGACTGGCATCGCGTACAGCCTCCTGTGGATTGCCGGGTGGTGGTTCGGATTGCTGCTCCAGCGGTTGCTCGGCTGGTTTGTTGCTGATCGGAGCCAAGCGCTGTGGCGCACCGTCGCGACCGCCGCGACCCGCAGCCTCAAGAAGGGCGCCAGGGACGCGTCCGAGCAACTCAAGACGCTGGAACGCGTCTCTGTCCTCGTCATCATCGTCTCCGCGCTCGCCGCGGGCGGGCTCGGGGGAATGCTCTTCAGGGGGTTTGGCGAGCTGTTGGCCGCGTGGCAGGAGCGAAACGGAGACGCGTGGCACGCGGTCGCATGGGGCGTGCCGCTGGTGATGATGGTCTTCAGCTATGCGGTCATGCTGCACATCGGGCTGATGGGCCGCCGGCTCTCCGAAGAGGCCCGCGAGTGGTGGAGCCGCCTGGGCGCTTGGCTGCTGATCTACACCGGCGCGTGGGGCGCCCTCTTCGGCATTGCCATTTACGGGCCCCTACTCGCCGGCGCCATCCCCCAACTCAGCAAGGTTCTCGCCGCGATGTGGGTGGTCATGACCGCCTTCGGAACGTGGGCGGGCCGCAGTCCCTCGACCGGCGCGCGGAACGCCAATCGCTGGCTGGAACTCCTCGCCGCCGCCGCACCGTACCTCTTCCTCGTCGGTCTCCTGCTGGCAATCTCGCTGAGCATCCAGGCTGCGTTCGCACTCTTTTCGTGGGGGGCGGGGGGCTGGGAGCCATCGCTCCAGGCGCTCTACGACTCCCACTGGGCCCTGATGTGGCAAACACACTCGACTGGAGCGTGCCTCACCGCATTTCTCATCTGCGTCGCCGTGGTCTGCCTGCTGTCGTGGC
>JBBITY010000341.1:0-261 GCA_037440565.1 Desulfurellales bacterium | reverse complement strand
ACATCAACGCCTTCTCCTTGCACCTCCTCTATCGGAATCGGCTCATTCGGTGCTACCTGGGCGCGACGAACAAGGGGCGGCGCCCCAATCCGTTCACTGGTTTCGATCGCGGAGACGATTTGAGACTGGCCGATCTTGCCGGGTTGCCCGGCCCCTACCCGATCGTCAACGCCGCACTCAACCTCGTCGGCGGCAAGCAGCTCGCCTGGCAGCAGCGCAAGGCGGCATCGTTCGTCTTCGCACCGCTCTACTGTGGCTACC
>JBBITY010000340.1:0-4247 GCA_037440565.1 Desulfurellales bacterium | reverse complement strand
CGCCGGCGGCGGCGTGATTCTCCGCGCGGAGAACGTGGGAAACCTGCGGCGGCGCGGCAAACTCTTCTGGCTGCGCGCCTCGGTGCCGGTCATCGTCGCTCGCATCGAAGGCGGGTCCGACCGTCCGCCCCTCACTGCCGGCAAGTCGTTCACCGAGGAGGTGGAGGACGTGCTCCGCGAGCGCACCCCGCTGTACGAGGCCGCCGCCGATCATCAAGTCGATACCGACGCCCTCACCCCCGAAGAAGTGGCGGCCGAGGTCTCCCGCCTCTTCGAGAAATTTCAGACCTCCTGATCTCTTGGGTACGGAAGTCTTCGGAAAAGAAATCCCGGCGCGTGCCCAGGCTGGAACACCGGCGGAAGAGCGGGAGCAGCGCTCCCGCCCTCAAGACTGGAGCCGCGCTGCACCGGCACCGCCTCTTGAGGGGTGGAGCATCGCTCCACCCCGAGGGTTTTTGACAAGCTCGGGGCAGCAGACACCCGAGTCAGCTTCCGAGCAGCGGCGCGAGGACCGCGCGGTCGAAGTACACCTCGTCGCGCGCGATGCGATCCCCCACCAGGGGACGGCGCGCAGGCTCACAAACGCCCACGTCTGCCAATCGTGGGGCAGCAGGGCAGGCGCGGCGCCCTGCCCTGCTCGCTTGCGGTAGCCCCCGATCCCCCTCGCCCAAGCACTGCTTCCCTCGCGATCCAAGGCTCGCCCCACGTGCTCTCGTCTGACACATCCACCTGCGAGAAGGCAATTGGGGATTTTCCCTAACTCGTCTCAGGGTTTTCCCTAGTTCGGAGGCTGGCGGGGCTTGTAAAGACCAGCCAGAAAGCCGGGAGCAGTGGTCCCGCCCTCGAGACCGGCGTGTGTTTACACGGGTGCCATTCTTGAGGGGTGGAGCACTGCTCCACCCCGAAGGATCTTTTCGCCAGCGCCCGGGTCACCATTTCCAACCGGGTTGTCCGTTCGGTAGGCTAGTCCTTGGTTGGAGGCACCGATGGCAGAACCCCGAGGGATGGAGCGCCGCGACGCGTTGCAGTGGTGGTGCCGGCTGACCTTGCAGGGCTTCGCGGCATCATTCGCTATCGTCGGGACACTGTTCTTCTTGTTCCCAGACGGCACGATTCGGTTTCTGAACGGCGTGGGGGCTTTCTTGGGGGATTTCACACCCGCACCGCCCTCGGCGCTGCGCTTCTGGGTGTCACTGAGCCTCGGGTACATGGCACTCGTCACCGCCCTCGCCTATCTGGCGCAGCGCGACCTGCGGCGCCGTGATCTGCTGGCCCTCCTTGCACTGGCCAAGGGGGTCTCGTCGTTCACCTGCCTCGGTTACTACCTCTTTTCATCTGACGCCTTCGTCTACTTGGCAAACTTCCTTGTCGACGGCTCGATTGCGATGGCGACGATCGCGATCTGGTTCGTCGTGCCGCGGCTCACGACGCCGCCGCTTCAGGCGGCGGGCGCCGGGCCACTGCACGACCCGAGTGTCGGACGGGCGCTGAACGCCCTCCTGGAAGCGATGGTACCGGCGGGTGGGCCGTTCAAGGAGGGCGCGCGCGACACGGCGGCTCTGCATGACATCGAAGCTTTTGCTGGCGGACTCGTCAGCCCCCGTGCTTTCGCGCTGATTGTGCGTCTGCTCGATCTGTCACCGTTCGTGCTCCCGCCCGTGCGCCTGCGCCGCTTTTCGCGTTTGCCGCTGGACGATCGGGTCCACCTGCTCGAAGCCTGGGAGCAATCGCGGCTGATGCCCCGCCGGCAGGCGATCCACCTGCTGAAGCTGTTGATCACGTCCCAGTTCTACTCCCGACCGGAGATTGCGGTGCACCTTCGGTATCCGCAGCCCCTGGTCCGCGTGCCGCGCGACGAGGTGACGTGATGGTCATCCGGCCCGAGGACGCGCCCGGCGATTTGGTCGAGCACGCCGACGTGGCCGTGATCGGCACCGGCGCCGGTGGTGCCGTCGTGGCAGCCGAGCTCGCGGAAGCCGGCGCCAAGATCGTGGTGGTCGAGGAGGGCGACTATTACACCGGCCGGGACTTCACCGACCATCCGCTCGAACAGATCCGCCTCCTTTACCGCGACCGCGGCATGACCGGCGCGTTCGGCAACACAGTCATCGGTATTCCGCTCGGCCGCGCGGTGGGCGGCACCACGACGGTCAACTCGGGCACGTGCTGGCGCGCGCCCGAGGAGGTCCTGCGGCGCTGGGAGGAGGAGTTCGGCATTCCGAATCTTGCGGCGGGCGGGCTTGCGCCGGAGTTCGAGCGCGTCGAGAAGGCAATCCATGTCGCGCCGGTACCCGAGCACCTCCTCGGTCCCGGCGCCGAGCTGTTCCGCCGCGGCGCCGAAGCGCTCGGCTTCCACGGCGAGCCGATTCCCCGCAATGCCGCCGGCTGCCGCGGCACGGGCGTGTGCGCCTTCGGCTGCCCGCGCGACGCGAAGCAGGCGATGCACGTGTCGTACGTGCCGCGGGCGCTGCAGGCCGGCGCGCGTTTGCACGTGCGCGCGCGTGCTGACCGGATCTTGATCGCAGACGGCCGCGCGCTCGGCTTCGTGGCGACACGTCTGGACGCAAGAGGCCACAGCACCGACGCCCGCCTTTTTGTGCTGGCCGACCGCGTCGTGGTCTGCGCCGGCGCCTTGCTGACGCCGGTGTTGCTCATGCGCAGCGGCGCCGCGCACCGGCGCGGGCCCGTGGGCCGCAATCTGCGCATTCACCCCGCCACGCGCGTGCTCGCGCGCTTCGATCGACCAGTGCGCGCCTGGGAAGGTGTGCCCCAGAGCTACCACGTCCACGAGTTCGAATCCGAGGGGATCTTCCTGCAAGGCATGTTCGTGCCGCCCGGCGTGCAGGCGCCGAACGTTCCCGGCTTCGGACTCGTCCACAAAGAGCGCATGGCCGCGTACGACCACCTCGCGTCTTTCGGCGCTCTGATCAGCGACACGTCGGCGGGCCGTGTCTTCGCCGCCGGCCGGCGCCCGTTCGTGTGGTACTGGATGAATCGCGGCGACACGCAGCGGCTGCTGCGGGCGCTCTCCATCTGCAGCCGCGTCTTTTTCGCCGCCGGCGCGCGCGAGGTCTACCCCGGCCTCCGACAGCGGCCCGTGCTGCGTTCCAGCGGCGAGGCCGAAGCACTGGAGCGGCTCTCCGTTCGCCCGTCGGATATCGAGATCATGGCCTTCCATCCGATGGGAACCGCCCGCATGGGCAGCGATCCCGTTGCCTGCGCCGTCGCGCCGTCGGGTGAGTTGTACGGCATCACGGGGCTCTACGTCGCCGACGCGAGTCTGTTTCCGACGTCGACGCGCGTCAATCCCCAGATCACGATCATGGCGCTGGCAACGCGCATCGCGGCCGGCATCGCCGGGACGCTGAGGCAACCCCAGAACAGCGCCGGCCTCGAGGTCCGGCTAGCCTCCGCTGGCCGTCGCCACTGAATCCCGCAAATATGGTGAAAAGGGAACCCGCTGCTGCACCGCGCGGAACTGTATTCTGCGAGAATCAACAATGAATCCCGACGGGGAGGAAGCGATCCGCCAGGTGAACTTCACCCGCTATCGACCCGGTCAGAAGGCCGGACACTACGAGAGCTTCTTCCAGCGCGCCAATCACCCCACGCGACCGCTGGCATTTTGGATTCGTTACACCATCTTCAGTCCCGATCGGCGGCCGGACGCTGCGCTCGGCGAACTGTGGGCCGTGTACTTCGACGGGGAAGCCGGTCGTCACGTCGCGGTCAAGAAAGAGGTTCCCTTCGGCCAATGTACGTTCAAGACGGCCGAGTTCTCCATCAGGATAGACGGGGCCCATCTCGGACCGGGCAGGTTGGTCGGCTTCGCGACCAGTGGCGAGCGCGAAATGGCGTGGGACCTGTCGTTCCGGGGTGACGCGGAGCCGCTCTTCCTCTTGCCGCTGGACCTCTACACGCGCAAGCTGCCGCGCGCGAAAAGCCTCGTCGCTCTGCCCATGGCGACCTTCAACGGCTGGCTCACCGCCGACGGGCGGCGCGTCGAGGTCGCGAACTGGGTGGGCAGTCAGAATCACAACTGGGGCAGCCGGCACACCGACCACTACGCGTGGGGGCAGGTCGCGGGGTTCGACACGCATCCGGAGAGCTTTCTCGAAGTGGCGACGGCGCGCCTCAGATTTGGGCCAGTCTGGACCCCGCCCATGACACCGATTGTCCTCCGCCACCGCGGGCGCGAGATTCGCCTCAACCACCTGTGCCAGACCCTCCGCGCACGGGCCCGGCTC
>JBBITY010000339.1:0-4263 GCA_037440565.1 Desulfurellales bacterium | reverse complement strand
ACGAAGAAGAGCCAGGGGGGCGGTTGCGTCCGGTGCGCGAGATCACGGTGGCGAGTGCGGACTATTCATCCTTTGACGACATCCTGCCGCGGTGGCTGGGCACGCCGCCGCGCCCGGTGCTGCGCGCCGCCGTTCTGGCGGCAGCCGGACCGGTGATCGACGGCCGCTGTCAGGTGACCAACCTGCCGTGGGTCCTGGACGAACGGGCCCTGGCGCAGCTTGTCGCCGCTCCGCGTGTCAAGCTGCTCAACGACCTCGAAGCGGCGGCGTACGGAATGCTCCACCTGGCGCAGGAGGAATACGCCGTGCTCAACAAGGGCCGGCCTCCGCAGGCCGGCAACATCGCCGTGCTGTCCGCCGGCACTGGACTCGGCGAGGCGTGGCTGTACTGGGACGGGCGGCAGCACCACCCGATTGCGTCGGAAGGCGGGCATGCCGACTTTGCGCCGCGCACGGATGAGGAGATCGAGCTCTTGCGCCATCTCCGCGCGCAGTTCGGCACGCACGTGAGCTACGAGCGCGTGCTCTCGGGTCCAGGGATCCAGAACGTGTATCGCTTCTTGCGCGACAGCGGGCATGCGCCGGAGCCGCCATCGCTGGCCGAGCGACTGCGCGCCGGCGACGCCAGCGCGGTGATCACCGCGCTCGGCGTGAAGGGGGACGACCCGCTCTGCACCGCGACGGTCGAGCTGTTCGCTTCGATCTATGGCGCCGAAGCGGGCAACCTGGCCCTGCGATACCTGGCCGTCGGCGGCGTGTTTGTCGGCGGCAGCATCGCGGTCGCGTTGCTGCCGGTGTTGCAGAAGGGCGCCTTCATGCGCGCTTTTGTCGACAAGGGCCGGTTGCGCGACCTGCTGCGGAGCATCGAGGTCCGCGTCGCGCTCAATCCGCGCGCGCCGCTCCTCGGCGCCGCCTATTTCGCCCTCCGACTGTAGCCCGAGCCCGAAGCCTGTCTTGAGAAATCAATCCCAATCCGAAGGACACTTTCACCACAGAGACACGGAGAGCACATCGCGGGCTGGCGCCCACAACCCAAGGGCAGAGGCTCCCTCCTCGTCATGCCCGCGAAGAGCCTGCCCCCGCGACAGCATGGGGCGGGCATCCAAGCGGGGAGGATGGGACGGCACAGACCCTGGATTCCCGCTTGCGCGGGAATGACGGACGCGAAAATCTTCGCGAAAAAAACAAGGCTCAGACCGAGCGGAGGGGCGGGAGCAGTGCGCCCGCCCGCGAGACTGGAGCTGACCCACGCCGCCACGAAACACGAACGCCCCGCCCGTCGCCGAGCAGGGCGTTCGTTGAGAGGCCGGTTAGACCCTCTGGACGTTCGTGGCTTGCGGACCCTTGCGGCCCTGGGTCACGTCGAACTCGACCCGCTGGCCCTCTTCGAGACTGCGGAATCCGTCGCCGACGATCGCGCTGTAATGGACGAACACGTCCTCGCCATCATCGCGGCTGATGAAGCCGTAGCCCTTTTGGGCGTTGAACCACTTCACTTTTCCTTGCGCCATGTGCCTCCCTCCTTTCGTGTACTCGTCTTACGGGAAGCTGCATGGTCTGGAAGGCAAGCGGTCCTGCCTACCATCGCAACGGAGTGCAATCCGCCCTTTGACTGCCAGAACGATTGCGTATTCTTCCCCCACGACTGACTTGGCCTCTAGCCTATACGCCGCGCTACTGCAAGGTTTCACGAAAACTAAAGTGCGGTCGGCCCGCACACCGTCAATAGGTTTTTCCGTACAAGAGGTAGTATGTCAGCCAGCCGCTGGCCGCGACGTAGAGCCAGATCGGCAGCACGATGCGCGCGAGCCTGCGGTGAGCGGCGTAATCGCGCGCGCGCAGCGCCAGATAAATGAGGCGGGCCGCGAGCGGAGCGACCGCCATGGCAAGGATGATGTGCGGGATCAAGTTGGCGAAGTACACGAGCTGCCACAGCCCGTGACCGGGAAATTTCTTCGAGCCGTACAAGGACCAGCGCGTCACGTAAGCGACGAGAAACAGGCCGGCAAAGGCCGTCGCCGTGAGCATCGCATTGCGATGCCGGGTCATGTCTTTCTGCCATCGGATGCAATACCAGCCAATGAGCAAGCTGGCGCCGCTGAGCACGATGCACGCCGTGCTCACGATGGTCAGCGTTTCCCGCGGCACGACGACCTCCCTCAGTCGCCGGCACCGCCGTTGGGCTCGAAGCGATAGCCGACGCCGCGCACGGTGAGGAAGAAGTGCGGCCGGTCGGGATCGGGTTCGAGCTTGGCGCGCAATCGGGCGATGAAGTTGTCGATGGTGCGCTGACTCAGGTACTGGGTCTTCCACACGGCGTGGAGGAGCGCCTCGCGCGTGATGGCGCGGCCCGGATTGCGCACGAAGTACGCCAGCACGTCGAACTCCCGCGCCGTCATCGGCACCTCCTTGCCCCCGCGCCGCACCCGGTGGCGATCGAAGTCGACCTCCACATCCCCGAAGGCCATCGCGGCGGGCCCGGCAGCGCGCAAGCGCTTGCGCCGCAGGGAGGCGTTCAGCCGCGCCCGCAGCTCGCCGAGGCCGAACGGCTTGCTGATGTAGTCGTCCGCGCCGAGCTGCAGGCCGAGGACCTTGTCCGGCTCTTCGCCGAGCGCGGTGAGGATGAGCACCGGAAGATCGGCGTCGCGCTGCCGCAACCGCCGCAAGACTTCGAGGCCGTTCATCCCGGGCAGCATGAGGTCGAGCAGGACGACATCCGGGGCTCCCTCCCGGGCCAGGCGCAACCCGGTCTCTCCATCGCTGGCGGTCATGACTCGATAGCCCTCCAGCGACAGGTTGAGCTGGAGTCCGGCGACGATGGACGGATCGTCCTCGATCAACAGAACGCGTTCACTCGCCATGCAACCGCTCGCCCCGGGTCTGCGCCGCCGGCAGCAGGATCGAGAACTCGGCGCCGCCGCCGGGTCGGTTGCGCACGCGCACCCGTCCGCCGTGCGCCTGCACGACGTGGCGCACGATCGCCAACCCCAGGCCGCTGCCCTCCTGCTCGCGACTCAGGCGATCGTCGATCCGGTAGAAGCGGTCGAAAATGCGGCGGCGTTCCTTGCGCGGGATACCAGGCCCCCGGTCGCACACGGAAAGGGCAATCCGGCCGTTCTCGGCCGCGCAGACCAGGCGGATGCCGTTTCCCTCGCCGCCGTACTTCGCCGCGTTCTGCAGAAGATTCAACAACGCCTGGCTCATCATCTCGCGGTCGACCAGCACCGCCGGCAGGTGGGGCGCTATGTCGACCGCGAGATCGACCCGCTCGCGCAGGCGGATCGGCTCGAAGGCGCTGACGGCTGATTCGACCACGGCCGCCACGGATTCGGGCCGGCGGTGGTACACCATCTTCCCCGCTTCCATGCGCCCGAAATCGAGCAACCGCCCGATCATCGTGGCGAGCCGCTCCGTCTCGTGAGCCAACATCTGCAGGCACTGCGCGCGCTGCTCATCCGTCAGCGGCCGCGGCTCGGCCAGGGTCTCGGTGAACAGCCGAATGCTGGTCAAGGGCGTCTTCAACTCATGCGAAACCTTGGAGAGGAAGTCCAGTTGCAGCCGCGACAGGTCCGACGCGCGCTTCAAAGACCCGACCAAGAGCACGGCTCCCACCGCCAAGGCGACGCAGAAGGAGAGAATCAGAACGCCAAAGGTGATGTCGACGGTGGCGCGTCCGAAGACCAGGACGAGAATCCCCACGACGACCAGCGCCACCACCGGGATGAGCACGAAGATAGAAGCCAGAAAGATGTGGCGCCCGAAGCGCATGCGACGAATCGTGACGCCCGGCGGGGCGGCGGTCAAGCGCGGGGGAAAGCCCGGCCGCCAACCCCGCGTGTTGCGGCCGGGCTGTGCTGCCGAAAGCTATTCCCGCCGCGTGAGGCCTGGAGAGTGAAGCGCGAGGAGAGAACCAGGCCAGGATGGTTCTTTCCTCGCGGGGCAACGGGGGCGAAGCCCTGCATGGAAATGAGCTGATCGCGATGGAGAACATGCGGGCTCCGGCCGGTGCCAGCAGCCGAGATGGCGAGTCGATCGGCGCACGCGGTCGCGCGGCACGCGCCCGCGCGATATCATGCGGCGATGCGCCGCGGAGCCCCCCTTGCGCTTTTCTGGTTTCTCTACTTCGCCGGGCTGGGTGTCTTCTTCCCTTACTACAGCCTCTACTTGCGCGAGAACGCCGGGCTGACGGGCACGGAAGTGGGCCTGGTCACGGCGATGCTGCCGCTGGTGGGCATCGTCGCGCAGCCGCTGTGGGTCACGTGG
>JBBITY010000338.1:0-4292 GCA_037440565.1 Desulfurellales bacterium | reverse complement strand
GGCCTTCCAATCGAGAGCTTCTGGGTGAGGGGTCCCTTGGTGCTCTGAAATGCGGCCGACGCTCTTCCACATCGGCTCCGTGAGCATCCCCAGTTTCTGGGTGATGGCGTTTCTCGCCTTCCTTGTCGGTTTCCTCGTCGTTCGCAGCGAGTTGCTTCGGCGCGGCTACGATCTCCGCTATGCGTACGACATCACGCTCTGGGGATATGTCGGCGGCTGGATCGGCGCGCGCCTGTTCGTGATTCCGGCGGGATGGAAGTACTTCGTCGAGGATCCAATCAGCTTCCTGCTCTGCTCGAGCGGCTGGGTGTGGTACGGGGGCGTGATTGGCGGAGCGGTGGCCGTGTGGTGGTGGATACGGCGAGAGCGACTGCCGGTCTTGGTCATGGCTGACGTGGTGGCGCCGGCGCTGGCCGTCGGGCTCGGCATCGGACGCATCGGCTGCCAGCTCTCCGGCGATGGCGACTACGGCATCCCCACGGACTTGCCGTGGGGAATGAGCTACCCCAACGGCGCCGTGCCGACGACCGAGCGTGTCCATCCGGTCCCGATCTACGAAATGGTCGGCTGCTTTCTCATCTTTGCCTACCTCTGGCACCGGCGCCGGCATTCGCCACCGCTCGGGGATGTAATGGGGAGGTATCTGGTGGCGTCGGCCGCCCTGCGGTTTCTCCTCGAGTTCATCCGGCGCAACCCGGCGTGGCTGGTCGGCCTCACAACGGCGCAGTGGATGTCGGTCGGCGCGGCGGCAGTTGGATTCCTTCTGATCCACCGGCGAGCCGGCGACTCGTAACACCGGGCGGAAGCAGTGCGCCCGTTTCTCGGAGGGGCGCACGGCCGTGTGCCCCTCCGATGGCCGTGCGCGCCCGCCCGCGCTCACTGTCACGTTCCCCGGCGCGGCAAACCCGCGCGCTGGTACACCGCGTCGATCACCTGCATGTTGGCCAGGCCGTCGCCGGCCTCGGTCGGCAGCGCCTCCTCCGTGCGCACGGCTCGGACAAACGCCCGCAACTGGTAGGTGTACGTCGGCTCGGCGTGGAAGCGCTCGACGACCGTGCGCTGCGCCGTGCGCACGGTCAGCCGGTGCAAGAACTGGGGCGCGTATGGATTGAGGACGCGCATCTCACCCCGATCGCCGCGGACGATGGCGCTGGCGCGCACCAGGGCCGCGGAGAGCAGCGCGCAAGTGATGCGCCCTGTCCGGCCATCGGCGAAGCGAAAGTCCGCAGCCATCCAGCGATCGACGTTGGGCGAGCTGAGGCGCGCTTCAGCCCGCACCACTTCGGGTTCGGCACCGGCGAGGAAGCGCAAGAGGCTGATCGCATAGCAGCCGACATCCATCGTCGCGCCGCCTGCGAGATCGTAGCGGTACCGGATGTCGCCCGGGCGCAGAAGTGGGATGCAGAAATGCGCCTCGATGTGGCGGACAGTGCCGAGCTCGCCGGAGTCGACGATCGCTTTCAGACGCGCTGCGAGCGGGTGATAGCGGTAATGAAATGCCTCGACCAGAACGCGACCGCTCGACGCAGCCGCGAGGACCATGCGCTCGGCCTCCGTCGCATTCGAGGCCAGTGGCTTCTCGCACAACACATGTTTGCCGGCCTCCAGCGCCCGAATGCTCCACTCGCAGTGCAGGCTGTTCGGCAGCGGGTTGTAGATCGCGTCGATCTCCGCATCGGCGATCAGGTCGTCGTACGTCGCGTGCGCGCGCGGAATCCCGTGCTTTGTCGCGAAGGCCCGCGCCCGCGCGGGATCGCGCGCCGCCACCGCGACAACCTTCGCCTCGGGCACCCGCCGCGCCGGCCGCACCAGCGCCATCGGCGCAATCCGCGCCGCACCGAGAATGCCGATCCGCAGTGGTGTGCTCGTACTCATGGTCCAGCATCCGTACATCGGCATCCCAGCCGTGGCAACAGCAGGGGAATCCGGCGCACCGCGAAACACTGGGCAAAGCCCAGAAAGAGCGGCATCCATCCGCCGAGGCCAGCGCCCTGGGTCGCAGGGAAGGGACGAACGTCCAGCCCTGAAAAGGCGTAGCCGTCGCTGCCGGGCACGAATCGCGCCCTTTCAGGACTGAAAAATCGTTGACGCGTCCGTTTCTCAGGGCATTGCCCTGGGCTCTTGACCGGCTGCCCCTTCAGGGCGTGGCAGAGATTGGGGGCGTTCCTCAGTTGCTGTTTGGTGGCGCACAGCCGTTGTGGTCGAAGACTTCCGCGCGGATGCCCAGCGCGCGCAGCTCGAGGATCACGGCGTCGCGGTACTGGGCATACGATTCGTCGTAGGCTTGCCACCACTCGTCGTCGGCCTCTTCTTGGAGGACGACGGAAAACGGCGCCCGCAGGGCGGGGCTGTAGAGGCGGAAGCCGGGATCGCCGGCCGCCCCGAAGACGGGCACGCCGAGCTGCTGCGCGTCGAAGCGCAGGGCAATCGGGTTTTCCAAGACGTCCGGATGGTCGGCCAAGTCGAGGTATGCCAACTCCCTGTCCCACCAGTTGCCGCTGCGCGCGTTGGGGGTGATGCCCGCTTCCCGGTAGGCGACGATCTTCTCGGCGCAGGCAGTGGGCGTCAAGAAGGGCGACGTCCCTGGGCGTCTGCGGCCCGATGTGGCGGAGACGGCAAAGAAGAGCGCCGGCGGGGCTGGCACCGGCGCCACATCGGCGATGACCTGTGGGAGCAACGCGACAAGTGCCGCCGCATCGCCCGCTTCCCACGCAGCAAGTGCTTGTCGATACAGAGGGCTGGCACGGAGGTCGGCGAGCTTCTTCTGCCACCGTGCGCGCAGCGCGGCGATGTCGCGCGCCGCTGACTCCACGGTCGTGGGGTCGAGGCCGCCGCGCCGGAGCTGGGCGCGCAAGCGTGCACCAATCTTTTCCATGTCCGGCAACAGCTCCGCGGCGGCCTCGGGACGCAGCGGCGCAAAGCCCTCTGCCGCGACGTACAGAGCGCCTAGCTCAGCCAGTGCGGCTTCGAAGCCGATCAGTTCCCGAACCGCCACGTCGCGATTGTGGGAGATCGCCAATGCGCCCGCAAGGCGGGGGGAGTGGACTTTCGCGGCGCGGTTTGCGCGGAATGTAGGCGTGCGGGGGTGCGGAAGTTCGGAGGTGCGGAGCTGCGGAGCTGCGGCACCCTCGAACCCTTGAACCCCGATGACGATGAGCAAACGCAACCCTGTGTGCACGCAGCTTGCCTTTGTCCGCCCGGCCATCCGCGCGCTGGAGGGCTATGTGCCCGGCGAGCAGCCGCAGGACCGGCGCTACATCAAGCTCAACACTAACGAGAACCCATATCCGCCGTCGCCTCGGGTGCTTGAGGCCATTCGAGACTGCGCCACCGAGGAGGTGCGTCTCTACCCGGACCCGATGGCAAATGCGCTGCGCGACAAGGCGGCGGCGGTTTACGGCTTTACCCGCGACCACATCCTGGCCGGCAACGGCTCGGATGATCTTCTGGCGATGATCGTGCGCACCTGCGTTGGACCCGGCGACCGGGTCGTCTACCCGTACCCGACTTACAGCCTGTACGACACGCTGGTTGCGATCGGCGGCGGCTCGGCTGTGCACGTGCCGTTCGGCCCCGACTTCGCTCTGCCGGCCGGTCTGGCCGAAGCTGGTGGTCGGGTGACCTTCGTGTGCAACCCAAACTCACCGTCGGGGACGGCGGCCGGCGTTGACGAGTTGGCTGACCTCAGTCGCCGCGTGAGCGGGCTGCTGGTGGTCGACGAGGCCTATGTCGATTTCGGCGCCGCGTCGGCGCTCGATCTGGTACGCCGGCGCGACAACGTCGTCGTCCTGCGCACGAAGTCCTTTTCGCTCGCCGGCATGCGCATCGGCCTCGCCTTCGCGCCCCCACCGGTGATTGCCGAGCTGGCAAAGGTGAAGGACTCATACAACCTGACGCGCGTCAGTATCGCGGCTGGTGTCGCGGCGCTCGACGACTGGGAGTGGATGCAGGCGAACGTGCGCCGGGTGTGCGCGACGCGCGATCGGCTGATCGCCGCGTTGCGCGAACTGGGCTTCACGCTGCCATCGAGCTGCGCCAACTTCGTCCTTGCGCGACGGCCGGGGCGCGATCTGCAGGGGGTCTACGAGCGTTTGAAAGCGCGCGGCATCTTGGTGCGCTACTTCGCGACGCCCGAGCTGCGCGATGCCCTGCGCATTAGCATCGGTACCGACGCAGAAGTGGATGGGCTGCTCGCCGCGCTGCGGGAGATTGGGTTCGATTGATTGCATGCGGGGCTGCGCCCCTGCGCCCCGCCGCGGGGAAAACCATCCGGCCTGGTTTTCCCCTCGGCC
>JBBITY010000337.1:0-4298 GCA_037440565.1 Desulfurellales bacterium | reverse complement strand
GATTCAGGAACTCGCCCCGCCCGGTGTTGGCGCACGCGACTTGCGCGAATGCCTCCTCCTGCAACTGCGCGCCCAGGGGCAGGAAGACTCCCTGGCCGCCGCGATCGTTCGCGACCACCTGTTGCTGCTGGAGAGCAAGCGCTTCGACAAGATCGCCAAGGAGCTCGGGGCCCCGGTGGAAGAGGTCGTCGCTGCCGCCAACACAATCGCCACCCTCGAGCCGAAGCCGGGGCGCAACTTCGGAGAGGGGGACATCCGCTACATCACGCCCGATGTCTTCGTGCACAAGGTGGGCGACGAGTACGTCGTGACCCTCAACGACGAGGGTCTGCCGCGGCTGCGGGTGAGTTCCTACTACCGGCAGGTGCTCAGCGGCGCTGGAGGCGCCGAAGCGAAGCGTTATATCCAGGAGAAGATGCGGTCCGCAGCCTGGTTGATCAAGAGCATCCAGCAGCGGCAGCGGACCCTGTTCATGGTGACTTCGAGCATCGTGAAGTTCCAGCGCGAGTTTCTCGACAAGGGCATCGCGTACCTCAAGCCCCTGGTGCTCAAGGACGTCGCCATGGATATCGGCATGCACGAATCGACCGTCAGCCGCGCCACGGCAAATAAGTACGTGCACACCCCCCAGGGCATCTTCGAGCTGAAGTATTTTTTCACATCGAGTCTGCGCAGCGGCGACGGGGGGGATGAGGTGTCGGCGGAGAGCGTCAAGGACCGCATCCGCGCCATCATCAACGCAGAAGACGCGCGTCACCCGCTCAGCGATCAACACATCGCCCAGATACTGGCGAACGAAAACGTGGACATCGCCCGGCGGACGGTGGCGAAGTATCGGGAGATGATGGGCATCTTGCCCTCGTCCAAGCGGCGCCAAGTGTACTGAGCCTCCCGCCGCCCACGTCCCGCCGAACCGAAGGACAGCCCATGCAGGTCTTGGTCACATTCCGGCACATCGATACGACCGATGCGCTGCGGCGCTACGCAGAAAGCAAGGTGGAGCGCGCCCGCAAGTACTTGCGTGAACCGATCGAGGCCCACGTGGTGCTCTCCGTCGCCAAGCATCGCCACGTCGCGGAGATCACCCTCACGGCGGATCACCTGGTGCTCAATGCCACCGAGGAAACCGGCGATCTCTACTCGGCCATCGACCTGGCCATGAGCAAGATCGAGCGGCAGATTCAGAAGCGCGTCACCAAACGCCAGGCCCGCAAGTACGCCGCGGCGCCTGCGCCGCCGACTCCGCGCCCGGCGGCCGGGCCGCCGATCAAGGCCGAACGGATCGCGCTCGAGTCCATGAACGTCCGCGAGGCGGTGCGCCGATTGGACAGCGAAGAGACGGGGTTCGTCGTCTTTCACAACGCGGCCCGCGATGCGCTCAACGTCCTCTACCGGCGCAAAGACGGGACCTACGGCCTGATCGAGCCCGAGAGCGCCGACACATGAAGATTCTCGACATCATTTCGAGCGAAGACCTGATCGCCCCCGCCTTGCTCGGAAAGACCAAGGCCGAGGTCTTGCGCGAGCTCGCCGATCATCTGGCGCGCCACCACCGCGAGATCAGCCGCGAGCGGCTCGTCGAGGTGCTGTGGGAACGCGAGCGGCTCGGCAGCACGGCGATCGGCGACGGCATCGCGATTCCGCACGGCAAACTGCCCGCGCTGACCGGAGTCCTCGGGGCTTTCGGGCGCCATCCGGCCGGGGTCGACTTCGATTCCCTCGACGGCAGCCCGACCCATCTCTTCTTTCTCCTCGTCGCTCCCGAGGACTCCGTCGGCCAGCACCTGAAGGCGTTGGCCCGCGTGTCGCGCCTCCTGAAGGATCGCACATTCCGCGAGCGATTGCTGGCGGCGCCCGGCAGCGCCGAGCTCTTCCGCCTGATTCGCGAAGAGGATGAAAAACTTTGAAGCAGGCTTCGCCGCCGCCGAGCGCTCGGTATGACGCCCAGCGACGAGTCCTTCCGCCTCGAGGTCGTCATCGTCAGCGGCCTGTCAGGATCCGGTAAGAGCACCGCGATTCACGTCCTCGAGGACCTCGGCTACTACTGCATCGACAATCTCCCGGTCGTGCTGATCCAGCGCTTTCTCGAGCTATGCGCGCACTCGTTGGAGAGCATCAATCGTGTCGCGCTGGGTATCGATTTGCGCGAGCGGCAGTTTTTCGGGGAGTACCCGCGCGTGCTCGATGCGCTGCAGCAGAGCGGCTACCGCGTCGAGATCCTGTTCCTGGACGCTGCCGACGAGGTGTTGGTCCGGCGGTTCAGCGAAACGCGCCGCCCGCATCCGCTCGGGGCCACGGGCGGCCCGACGGCGGGCATTCAACGCGAGCGGGAACTGCTCGCCGGGTTGCGCGAGCGGGCCGACCGCGTCCTCGACACCAGCGCGCTCACCGTGCACCAATTGCGCGAGGAACTGGAACGCCTCTATCAACATCTCCAGGCCGGGGACAGCCTCACGGTGTTGCTGGTCTCTTTCGGCTATAAGTTCGGCGTCCCCACCAGCGCCGACATGGTGCTCGACACACGCTTCCTCGCCAATCCATTCTTCGTCGATGAGCTCCGGGCCAAGACCGGCACCGATCAGGCCGTCGCAGACTTTGTCCTCGAACGGCCGGAAGCGCGCGAGTTCGTCAGCCGCGTCGAAGCGTTTCTCGAATTCGCGCTGCCACTCTACCGCCGCGAGGGCAAGCGCTATTTCACGCTTGCCCTCGGCTGCACGGGGGGCCGCCATCGCTCGGTCGCATTGGTCGAGCGGCTCGGCCGCGCGGTGGCCGATCGGGGGTTTCGGGTCCAGATTCAGCACCGGGATATCCAGCGATGAGCCGACGGACCGCCCAGTCCACCGTCCGGCGCGTACTGGAAATCACCAACCGCTTGGGCTTGCATGCCCGGGCCGCCGCACAGCTCGTGCAAGCCGTCGCCAAGTACGATGCCGACATCCTGATTGAAAAGGACGGTCAGGAAGTGAACGGCAAGAGCATCCTCGGCCTGATGATGCTTGCCGCGGCGCAGGGCAGCCGCATCGCAGTCGAGGCCACCGGCCCCGATGCACTGGCCGCGGTGCAGGCAATCGCGGCGCTCATCGAAGCCAAGTTCAACGAGGACTCCTGAGAGGTTGCGAGGAGATCCATCGGGGTGGAGCGATACTCCACCCCTCAAGAGTGGTGCCTGCGCAGCGCGGCTCCCAGTCTCGAGGGCGGGAGCATCGCTCCCGGCCTTGCCCATGGCAGTCGAGCTTGATTCTCGGCCCAGCCCTGTAATATGGCCTAAGACATCGGCCTGACAATCCGGGTCTGCGGAGAACGCGAGCCGAGGAGTAAACCATGGCGCTGCAAGACTTTCTTTTTACGTCCGAATCAGTGTCGGAAGGGCATCCGGACAAGATGTGCGACCAGATTTCGGACGCCATCCTGGACGCGTTACTGGAGCAAGACCCAGACAGCCGCGTGGCCTGTGAGAGCTTGGCGAAGACGGGCATGGTCATGGTGGCCGGCGAAATCACCACGCGGGCGAAGATCAACTACGCGGAAATCGTCCGCAACACCGTCCGCCGCATCGGCTACACCTCATCCGAAATGGGGTTCGATGCCGACACGTGCGCGGTGCTGACGGCCATCGACCGCCAGTCGCCGGACATCTCTCAGGGGGTGACGGAGGGGGAGGGGCTCTACGCCGAGCAGGGCGCGGGCGATCAAGGCCTCATGTTCGGGTTCGCATGTGACGAGACGCCGCAGTTGATGCCGCTCCCCATCTGCATGGCGCATCACTTGGTGGAGCACCTGGCGGCCGTGCGCCGGTCTGGCCGTTTCCCGTACCTCCGACCCGACGCCAAGTCCCAGGTCACGGTTGAGTACCGCGATGGGCGCCCGGCGCGGATCGATGCGGTGGTGATCTCCACCCAGCATAGTCCCGACGTGAAGTACGAAGTGCTGCGCGAGATGGTGATCGAAGAGGTCATCAAGAAGGTCATCCCTCCCCACTACCTGGATCGGCAAACCGTCTTCCACGTCAACCCGACGGGCCGGTTCGTCGTCGGCGGGCCGATGGGGGACTGCGGGCTGACGGGCCGCAAGGTCATCGTGGATACGTACGGCGGCTATAGCCGGCACGGCGGCGGCGCGTTTTCCGGAAAGGACCCCTCCAAGGTCGATCGCAGCGCCGCCTACATGGCGCGGTACATCGCCAAGAACATCGTCGCCGGCGGTCTGGCGCGCAAGTGCGAGGTGCAGCTCGCCTATGCAATCGGCGTCGCGCAACCGATCTCCGTCCTCGTCGACAGCTTCGACACCGGTGCCGTGCC